>JAFGUM010000153.1 GCA_016938515.1 Spirochaetales bacterium
CTGTTGAATCCGGCATAAAAAACTGGACGTGGTGATCACACCGCACACCGCGAGCGCCACCTTCGCGAGCCGCAGGGGCATGGCGACCAAGGCCGCGGCCAACCTGCTGGCGATGCTCGAAGGCAAGCGGCCGCCCATCGTGTGCGCTATTGCTCCTTAACCCTTCTTTTTCAGTGCAGAGGCCAGCGCACCGTACAGACTCTTGAAGTTGGCTTTGGCTGCCAGGTGCTCGGGCAAGAGCTGCTTGACGATCACCACGGCTATGATCAGCACGAATACCACGGATATCCAGCTATTGGTAAAGAAGAAGCTGGGGTCGCCCTTATTCACGATAAGCGCGCGCCTGAAGTTCTCGTCTATCATGGTGCCCAAAATAATGCCCAGCACAATAGGCGCGGCGGAGTATTTCATCTTATCCAGGATATAGCCGATGATGCCAAAGGCCACCACCACCAGGATGTCGAAACGCTTCAGGTTGAGCGCGTACGCGCCTACTATGGACAGTACCGCTATGATGGGCGTGAGGTACACTGAAGGTATCTTCAGGATACTGCTCATGGGCTTTGCCAGGAGCATGCCAACTATCCAGAGCGCTATGACCGCTACCAGGATGAGCGCCGCGATATAGAAAATGAAGCGGGGGCTATCCACCATTATCATGGGACCCGGCCTGATATTGTGTATCATGAAGGCGCCGAGCAGCACGGCGGCGGGGGGGCTACCGGGCACGGCCAGCGTGAGCAGGGGTATGGTAGCGCCGCCTATGGCGGCGTTGTTGGCTACCTCCGGGGCGATAATGGCCTCATAGCATTCGCCCGTGCCCCAGCGCTCTTTATGCCTGCTTGATTTCTTGGCGTTGTCATAGCCTATCCAGGCCGCCACGTCCTCGCCCACGCCGGGCAGGGCTCCTGCCCACGCCTATGAGCGCGGACCGAATAATTACCGGTATGTGCTTCAGGGTGACGAGCCAGGAATTGGGGTCTTTTTCCGCCGCGGCGGGCTTTTTTGCTGTAACCGCCTCGTCGCTAAGCGCGGGCGCCGCTCCGGCTTTTACCAATGAGAGGGCCTTGATCACCTCAGGTATGGCGTAAAAGCCTATCATAGCCGGTATGAGGGAAATACCGCCAGACAGATTAATGTTGCCAAAATCAAAGCGGGGAGCACCGGATATTACGTCATAGCCTATAAACGATATGGCCAGGCCTAGGAGCCCGCCTATCCAGCCCTTAATGGTAAGGTCGCTCGTGACTATGCTGCCGCACATGAGCACGCCGAAAACCGCCAGGAGGAAGTATTCCACCGCGCTGAACTGCAGGGCTATGCGGGACAGCTGGGGGGCTATGAGGGCCAGGGCCAGCACGCCTATCAAGGTACCGATAATCGACGCGCTACGGGTAACCTTGATAGCCAAGGGCGCCTTGCCGCGCTTGGC
>JAFGUM010000154.1 GCA_016938515.1 Spirochaetales bacterium
GAAAACCTGACTACCGTCCGCATCAAAAGCAAGAAAGACGGCTCCATAACAGAAATACCAGCTACGGGAGCCTTCATATTCATCGGCTACGTACCCAAGACCAAGCCGTTCAACGACTGCATTGAGCTCAACAAGAACGGTGAGATCCTCGTGGATGACGACATGGCCACGACCGTTCCCGGCGTCTTCGCCGCCGGTGACGCGCGCAAGAAACGCTACCGTCAGATTACCACCGCGGTAAGCGACGGCACCATAGCGGCGCTCAGCGCGATGGATTACCTGGCTACCCAGGCAAAAGCCTGATCCCCTGCTCGAAAAACCGCCTAAAACCCGCTGTGGCGATACATCGCCATAGCGGGTACACTAGAAGTCTGTCGGACTTAGGACCACGAGGTGAAGCCATCAGACAAGGGAAAAAATGGTCAAGCTTTCTGAAAATGGTAGTAATTTTATGTTTCTTGGCCCATCTCGGCGCCCCGTGGTGCAAAACCAGCTCGTCAATCGGGCCATACGGGCAGTATGGCCCTCAATCCTCACTGATTTTTCACTCACGGCTCACCTTCGCTGGGTCAAGATCCTAAGTCCGACAGACTCCTGGGTGCGGAGGTTCGTATGGAATGGTACACGCTATGGGTTTCTGAAAACGTCCTGTTTTCAGCTTTTATTCAGTTCGCGATACTGGGAAGCGCTGGAGAAGCTCTGGGAACGATAGCTTCAAAGCGCAAACCCTCCGGCACTCCGCTGGAATGGCTTGCCAAAGCCCTTGCATGGGGCATCCTCGGCATACTCATCAAGTATGCCTTTACCGGATACAAGGGATTCCTCGCCATCCTCGTCGACCATGGCTTTCTGCCCTCGGCGCTGGTGGACGTAACCGTTCTCCGAGCTCTGTCCCTGTCGCTGCTGGCCAACTCGATGTTCGGCCCGCTGCTCATGGTGCTGCACCGCACCAGCGACAACCTAATCGCTCACACCAAAGGCTATGCCGGCCTGGAAAAGAGCCTGGCGACGCTCGCGTGGTTCTGGGTGCCGGCTCATACGGTAACGTTCGCGCTGCCCCCTGACTATCAAGTAGGGCTGGCAGCCCTGTGGTCGGTGGCTCTCGGGCTCATCATGGGATTTACGAAGCGCGCGTCCTGACCAACGCGACAACCTGTACGCGAACGACGCTCAGGGACTCAGATTCATGTTCAGGTGCGCGCGCGCCTCGCCTTTTTGCCACTCTGCCTCGACGGCGGCGCGGTTGGCGGCGAGACGCCGCGCGGCGTCGGCGATGCTCGCGTCGTTCATCATCACGCAGACAAAGCGCTTCCTGATGCGCATGATGTTCGGGCCAAAGACCTTCGAAGCCGCGGTGTTCACGCCTTCCAGCGACAGCAATCCCATGATGCCGCCGGCTTTTACGGGATCGGCGTGCACCGTCTCGTCCTCGTCTTCCACCGTGTTAACGATCCGCTTGACGAAGCTGGCTCCGGCGTCGGTGATGTCGTATATCTCGAAGTACTTCGCGTCGCCGAAGTGCCTGTCCATGAAGGACACGTGGTCATCAGTCGCGAAGGCGACCCGTATCTGGTGCATTGGTGTTTCCTCGTTCGGGTGGTGTGTGCTCAGGATTGCTTCCTGTCGTTGTACAGCTCTTCTCGTATCATCGTCCGGCCGCAATTAGGGCACTTGATACTCGTGCACGCCTGGCCGCTTTGATGTGGCAGCCGAGTATTGCAGCCCAGGCACACGCAAAAGCCTGATGGCCCGTACGCTCCACCGTTATTACGTCCGCGGCCGCCGCCACGCCCCAATCCTTTTCCGCTGCCGGGGCCTCCCCCAGCCGGGCCTGTACCATCTTCCCTTGGCATGTGCATACCTCCTCATCGTATCGGGTTAGCGTCCAGGCTCCTCCCAGCCGCTTCCCTGCTATTCCTGCCTGGTTGCTATATTCAGGAAAGTCTATTATAAGCATTGGCCCATAATTATAATAGCCCCTCGATGCCGCCCGCACAAAAAAAGAGGCTCCATGGCGGATGCCACGAAGCCTCACGGTGCGTACGCCGGGTTGTCTTAAATACCCAGGTAGGCCTTGCGCACAGACTCATCCGCGGCAACGTCTTCCGCCTTGCCGGACAGCACGATGCTGCCCGTCTGCAGCACGTACGCGCGATGCGCGATCGACAGGGCCATCAGGGCATTCTGCTCCACGAGCAAGATGGTAGTCCCGTTGGCGTTGAGTTCTTTAATCACGTCGAATATCTGGTCGACGAGCACCGGCGCCAGACCCATCGACGGCTCGTCCATCAGAAGGATGGTCGGGTTGGACATGAGGCCGCGCGCCGTGGCGAGCATCTGCTGCTCACCACCAGACAGGGTGCCGCCCTTCTGCGTTGCGCGCTCCTTGAGGCGTGGAAACAGCGCAAAAGCGTGATCGACACCCCGCTGGATCTCCGCCTTGTCCTTGACGAGGTAGGCGCCCATCTCCAGATTTTCCAGCACCGTCAGGCGTGGGAATATGCCGCGCCCCTCGGGGACGAGGCCTATGCCTTCTTTGTGCACGACATGGGGTGCCAGGTGCGTCATTTCCTTGCCGTTGAGCAGGACCCGGCCTTTGCGCGGATGCAGAAGTCCCGATATCGATCTGAGCGTCGTCGTCTTGCCGGCTCCATTGGCGCCGATAAGCGTTACGATCTCGCCCTTTTCCACCGTCAGCGAAACACCCTTGAGCGCGTGGATATTGCCGTAATAACTATGGATGTCATCCAGTTCGAGTAGGCTCATTCCATGCTCCTTCAGGCCTTCTGGGCGGCGGCCGCACCGCGCCCCAGATAGGCTTCTATTACCCGCGGATTGTCGGCGATCTCCTTGGGCGTACCCTCGGCAATCTTCTCGCCATAGTCCATGACGGTGATCCGTTCCGATACGTTCATGACGACCTTCATGTCGTGCTCGATGAGGAGCACCGTTATTCCCAGGTCATCACGGAGGCGGCGGAACAGCAGCATGGCGTCTTCGCTTTCGGATGGATTCATGCCCGCGGCCGGCTCATC
>JAFGUM010000015.1 GCA_016938515.1 Spirochaetales bacterium
GTGTTGGGGTCGAGGTAGTCACCCACCCAGCCGGCGCGGCAGAAGTCAAAGTCGTGCGAGGTCTGGCGGGTATCGAGGAAGGTGGCCCACTCCTGGTTGACGAGGGCAATTTCGATGCCCAGGTTCTTCTTCCAGTTCTCCTGCGCCCACTCGGCGATCTTCTTGTGGCCGTCGTTGGTGTTATAGAGGAGGGTTACCTTCGGGAAGCCAGCGCCACCGGGGTATCCGGCCGCGGCGAGGAGCTTCTTGGCTTCTTCTACGTTGTACAGGTTGCCCTTGATCGGGGTGTAGCCAGCCATGGCCGGTACGATGGCGCCGGTGGCCAGCTGTCCGCCCTTGGTTACCTTGTCGACGAGCTCGTTCATGTCAAGAGCCATCGCGAGGGCCTTGCGGACGCGCACGTCGTCAAACGGCTTGCGGGTTACGTTGTAGATGTAGTAGTAGGTGGCTACCTGCGGGGCTACCTGGTAGTCCGAGCGGAGCTTTATCTCGTCGATGAGGTCAAGCGGTACGCCGTGCGCCCAGTCAATCTCGCCAGCCTTGAACTTGTTGTAGGCGGTGAGGTTGTCGTCGATGGGCAGGAAGGTTACGGCGCTGAGCTTTACGCTCTTGGCGTCCCAGTACTTCTCGTTGGCTACGACGGTGAGTGATTCCTGGGGCTTCCACTCGGCGAGCTTGAAGGGGCCGTTGCCCACGATGTTGCCGACCTTTACCCAGTCGTCACCGAGCTTGTTGATGACGTGCATCGGGAGGATGGCGAACGCGTAGTGCGCCATCATGTCGACGGCGTAGGGCATCGGGCCGAGAAGCTCAACCTGGAAGGTGTAGTCGTCTACGGCTTTGATGGCTACGGATTCTTTGCCGGCCTTGCCCGCGTTGAAGTCTTCTGCGCCCTTGACGACCATGTTGACCATGTAGGCGTATTCGGCGCCGGTGGCGGGGTCGAGGTTGCGGATCCAGCTGTCAACGACGGTCTGGGCGGTGATGGGGGTGCCATCGGTCCAGGTTGACTTGCGCAGCTTGAAGGTAACGGTTTTGCCGTCGGCGCTGGTGCTCCAGCTCTCGGCGATACCGGGCTTGGCCAGTGACGTCTTGGGGTCATTGATCACGAGGCCTTCGAACAGGGCCATGTAGATCTTGTGCTCGGGAACGCCGGAAATCTTCGACGGGTCGAGCGTCTGGGGCTCGGCGCCGTTGTTCATGATGAAATGGGTGCCCTTGATAGCATCCTTGCCGCCTACGGCAAATACGCCGGCGACGACCGCGATCAACAGTACTGCTACTGTCAAAGCTCGCTTCATGATTCCTCCTTGAAAAATACGTGAAAACAGGATAAATCATTCTAGACCATCTGTAGTACGGTTGACAAGCTTTAATTTATTTCTTTGATAGAAACATCAGACAGAAAAACCGCCAGGAACCGAGTCCTGGCGGCTTGCCGTCTGAGCTTGGCCTCGGAGGGCTTAGCCGCGGGTAATCGCTATGGTCTTCTCGCGGGCTTCGGGGCGCTTGGGCATCGCGATGGTAAGCAGGCCGTCTTTGAAGTTGGCGCTGATCTTGTCCAGATCAACGTCGCGCGGCATGCTGAAGGAGCGGCGGAACGCGCGTACGCCGCGCTCGCGGATAAGCCAGGAGCCTTCCTGCTCGCCCTTCTTCTCTTCCTGCTTTGAGGACGCCACGGTAAGGATGCGGTCGTTTACCTTGATGTCCACGTCCTTCTCGGCAAATCCGGGAAGTTCCGCCTCGAGCACGTAGCGCTCTTTCTCCTCGCGGATGTCCACGACGGGGTAGCCCATCGTGCCGGCGCTGCTCGGGTACCTGTCATCCCGGCCAAAGAAGTCGCTTACCATCCTGTCCCAGTTGTCAAATACGGACAGAACTGATTCGGGGTTGTAGGTTACTACGCTCTTCATGATAAACCTCCTGTGCAGGTGTGATATAACGCTTTGGCGTGGCGCCTTTGGGCCTACGGCCATTCGCCGCGCTCACCAATATATATGCACGAGGCGTGCCAAAAAAAGCGAATGTATTGTGTTTTATAATTTCCTTACAGCGAATCCCACTCTTCTACGGTTCTGGCTTGCACTTTTTTCATCACGGCATCAAAATTCTCAAGGATTTCTTCTTTTCTCCTACCCTGCAGAAACCGCCTAAAATATCTGGAGTTTTCCAGCTCGGACAGCTCTTTTGTGAACGCGTACAACGCAAACTGGTTGATCGAAACGCCCTGCAGCATCGCTGTATTTTCGATTCTCTCTTTCAGGTCTTCGGGCACCCGAATGGTCATGACATTGGTCTTAGGCATAGTCGTCCCTCCATCTATGCATGAACTCTGCCGGAGTTACAATCTGAATCTCATCAAGCTTCAATTCCGGTTTATAGGTAAAATCACGTATATTCTTTGTAATCAAGAACTTGGCATCGCTCGCAAATGCCAGTTCCATAAATATATTGTCACTCTCATCTCGCAGGTTGGGGCGCAGCAAATACCGAATGTCGGTTCTGGCCCCTACGAGGGCTATAAATTCCAGAACCTGCTGTATATCTTCCGGCTTCAGTTCAAAGTGCTCCAATGATGATTCTCTGGATAGAACATCGCTGTATTCCTCAAAGACCGGTATCGAGAGCGCCAGCACCAATTCGCCCGCCCGTATCAAGGTGAGTATCGCGTGTGAAGCTCCGGCATTGCTATACAGAGCTTGATACAGGACAGACGTATCCATAACAATCTTCATGGCAAAATGATAGCATATCAGCTGTCAAATAGCAATGTTATAGCGTGAATACCATACTGCGGGAGTAGCTGTGTATCATTAGTATACACATGGCGAGTTGGAATATTTATTATAGTGTATTAAAATGAAACAATAGGCTGGCAATAAAGCGGGATGCGTGTATCGACTGGAAACTGACCGCCTCAGTCTACGACGTGAAACTCGGGAAAATACAGCTCTTCTATGCGACCCAGAGACAAAAGCGCGTTGA
>JAFGUM010000155.1 GCA_016938515.1 Spirochaetales bacterium
AGAAACTCGAGCAGTTCCCGTATCCTGCCCGAGTTATCGTCGTTCATTGCCGTGGTATTCATGCTTCCAGTATAAGCGCGTACCCCCGGAGTGCAAGACTACGCGAAACTCGCCTCTACGGCTGCGACGGCTTCGTCGCACAGCGCGTCGGCTTTAGCGCGAAGGTCCGCCGTCCTGGCTTTCATGTCGGCTACGTACGCGGCATCGGCGACCGACCCAAGGTTGATCAGCACGTTGAGCGCGGCGCCGTGGACGCCAGCCCTGGCCATAAGCGCCGCGACCCCTGCGTCGGACGCGGAGTTGCTGTTGCCGTTCACCGCTCCCCTGGCCAGGCCGAGCGCTTCCAGACAGGCTTCGGCGGTGGCCAGTGGCACGTCGATGGCCGCCTTGTACCCGGCCTGGAGCGCGGCTTCGCGGGCTGCTTTCTCCTCGGCGTTGCCCTTGGGAAGCTTCATCGCGTCCATGACGGCGTTGAACGCGTTCGTGTCGTCGTCTATGGCCCGCGTCAGCCTGTCCTTGACGGCCTGGGCGCGGACCGCCAGGGTGGACATGTCATCCCACCGGCCTTCGTAGCCCTTTTTGCCGACGGTCAGGTTGGCGACCATCGCCGACAACGCGGCGGCCAAAGACCCGGCTAGCGCGGACACAGAGCCGCCTCCCGGCGCCGGCGAATCGGCGGACACCTCGTCTATGAACGCGTCCACCTTCATCGACGCGAGCGGCGCCGCGCCGCGGGCTACGTAGTCAATTATCTTGCGTTCCGGCTCAAACGGCGCCACAGAGTCGAGCCCGAGCGTCGTCGTCGCGAGTTCTACCAGTTCGCGCTCCGGAGCGCCGGGGCTCTTGCCCATGCGGCGCAGGTAGTGGCGGCCGGCTTCCACCAGCGGCTCCAGAGGTACGAGCCCGACGAGCTCGCTGCCGCAGACCGACAGCCCGAGCTTCTCGGCTTCTTCCTTTACCGTATCGAATACGACGTGCAGAGGCGTTTCGTGGTAGTTGGTAAGGTTTATAGATACCTGCGCCATGCGGTACGTGTCGATGTACCAGCCTATGGCCCGCACGTTCCTGAGCCTGCCGGGTACCATCACATTCTTGCCGGCGGCGTCCTTGACGATGTTTCCCGCGGCGTCACGCGCGGCCCTGCCCCCCTCGCGCACCGACAGAGCTACGTCGTTGGCAAGCTTTTTGTCACGGGTGTTCAGGTTGACGTTGTAGGCTATCAAAAAATCCCTGGCGCCAACTGCCGTTGCTCCGTACGACGGTACGAACTCCGCAGGCCCATAGTCCGGCTTCCACTCAGGCTTCGACAGCTTGTCGGCGAGGGCTTCGTACTCACCCGAACGCACGTCTGCGAGGCTTCGCCGTTCCGGCTTCGTGGCGGCGTTCTCGTAGCAGTACACGGGAACGGACAACTCGGTGGCTATGCGCTCTCCGGCTTTTCTGGCGATCAGTACGACCTCGTCCATCGTTATTCCGGACACCGGGACGAAGGGGCATACGTCGAGGGCGCCCATCCGCGGGTGCGCGCCGGAATGCCCGCTCATGTCGATGAGACGACGTGCGGCGGCGGCGGACCGGACGGCGGCTTCAATGACGGCATCGGGTTCGCCGACGAAGGTGTACACGGTGCGGTTGGTGTCGGCACCGGGGTCTACATCCAGCAGAGACACGCCCGCTACCGACGAAATGGACGCCGCGATCGCGTCGATTACGGCTTTGTCACGCCCCTCGCTGAAATTGGGAACGCACTCAACTATCTGTGGCTGGCTCATACCTGGTTCTCACTCCTTTTGAGGCTCCATGTATACCATACATCTGTCAATAATGGCCAGTCTCAGCACTTCCACCCTTGCGCAAGGCGGGCTCGTGCTTCATGCTGGAAGCAGGCGCATCGCACGCCTTCTGGAGGTACATCATGACGCTATCGGAAGCGCTTACCGAAGCTCTGGACTACGAATCGAGGATACAGGATCTATACCTGGTTGCCGCAGCGGATTCAACGGTACCCGAGGCCAAGGCCTTTTTCGAGTTTATGGCGGCGGACGAGGGCAGGCACGTGGCCTTCATAGACGCCACGCTCAAACGCGTAGGCAGCGGAGACGCAAGCCCTCCCGACGCGGCAAGCCTTGACACATCGCTGCCGCACGATGTGGGCGCCGCCGTAGCGCGGGCACGGCAGGCCATGGGGGCAATACAGGACGACAGTCAGCTGTCGACGCTCGAACGCGCGCTCCGGGCTGAGGAAGAGACGAGCGCTTTCTACCAGCGCCTGGTAGCAACCCTGCCAGCGTCGGAAACCCTCGCCTTCAAGCGTCTGCAGGAAATCGAAGACGGCCACACCGCCATAGTACGGGCGGAGCTGGACTCGGTTACCAACTCTGGCTTCTGGTTCGACGTTCGCGTGTTCGACATGGAAGAGTGACGCCTCCCAGGCTCGGCGATTCGCCATTCGTCGACACAACATAGCTTTTCGTTGACCGTAACAAAACAATCGGGTAGTATCGCCTGATTAGATTTCGCGAATATAGCGTCGATTCCGGTTCGCCCACGGCGACCCGACCGAAAACGCAACATTCTCCGAACCCTGCAACCTGATCTAGACCGGTCACCGGGATAGAAGGCGGTAGGGTCGACGGGCGCCTCGAAGAAATTCGGACGCCTCCCGCCCGGCCTGCTCGCAGGCTACAGGGCATCGGAAAGGGGAGCAATGGACCTCGGAACAGTACAGCGCAGCTTGATTCATCCGGACGATGCCCTGGCGATTATCCGCGGCCTGCTGCGCCAGCCGGAAACAGAAACGGTAGCCCTGGGCAGCGCGCTTGGCCGCATCATGCCGGCTGTCGCGTACAGCGGCATGGATCAGCCGCCTTTTGACAAGGCTGCCGTAGACGGCTGGGGCTGGAAGCCAATCGCACTCGAGGCGATGCCAGCGAGCCCGCTGCGGGTGCGCGGCATCATTGCGGCTGGCAGCGGCAGCGACGTACCGCTGGAACCCGGCGAGACGGTCAGGATAATGACCGGCGCGCCGGTGCCTGCCGGCGTCACTCGGGTACAGAGCTTCGAACTGGCTACCGAGGAAGACGGGTTTGTCACCTTCACGAAGGCGGAGCGAATCGGCAACGTGATCCGCCGCGGCGAAAACGCCGCTACGGGCGACGAACTGCTGACATCACGCGTACTGTGCGCCCAGGATATAGCCATACTCGCGTCGGATGGCAGGGCCACCGTGAACGTCGCGCGCCGTCCTGTCGTTGGCGTACTGTCGACGGGCGCGGAACTCGTGGAGCCCGGCGAGCCGCTTTCCGGCGCAAAGATATACGACTCCAACCGCCCTCAGATACTGGCGCAGCTCGCATCACCGGCCTTTGATCTTCGCGACCTCGGGCATCTGCCAGACGAGTTCGAGGCTACCAAAGCCGCGGTCGGCTCGGCGCTGGCCGAATGCGACGTGCTTCTGCTGTCTGGCGGTGTTTCCATGGGCGACTTCGACTATGTACCCAGGGCTCTGCTCGCCAGCGGGGTGGAAACGCGGTTCCACGGCGTCGCGATGAAACCCGGCAAGCCAACGTACTTCGGCACAACCGACAGGGCTTTTGTAATCGGCCTGCCGGGCAACCCCGTATCGGTATTCGTCAACGTTGAATTGCTCGTCAAGGAGCTGCTGTTCGCGCTCTGCGGCGCGCCGTACAGGCCGCTCGTCGCACCGGTACCCGTTCCAGACGGCATAACGCGCAAAAGCACGAGCCGCGTCGAGTTCCTGCCCGTCGCGGTAGGCGCTGACGGTGCCAGGACGGTTCGGTACGGCGGTTCGTCGGGTCTACAAGCGCTCGCCGGCTCGCACGGCTTTGTGCGGCTGGAGATAGGACAGAGCACCATAGAGAAAGGCACCGTAACCAATGTACGATTTGTACGGTAGAAGGGTTCACTACCTGCGCGTTTCCGTAACCGACCGCTGCAACCTGCGCTGCGTCTACTGCATGCCAGCGGAGGGTGTTGCCTTCATCCCCCACGAGCGCGTCATCAGCTTCGAGCGCATCGTCGAGGTGGTGAGAGCCGCCGCCGGGCTCGGCTTCGACAAAGTACGACTGACGGGGGGTGAGCCCCTCGTGCGCAAAGGCCTGCCGGATCTCGTATCGATGATAGCGGGCATCCCCGGTATAGAGACTATCGCCATGACGACCAACGGCATACTGCTGGCTCCGCTCGCGGCTGATCTTCGCAGGCGCGGTTTGTCGAGCGTCAACGTATCGCTGGACACGCTCGACCCGGAACGGTATGCGGCCATCACGCGGGGCGGCGTGCTCGAAGACGCCATAGCGGGCATTCGGGCGGCCAGGCGAGAAGGCTTTCCGGTCAAACTGAACGTCGTCATGGGAATAGACAGCGACCCCGACGCGTACGATAGCATCAAGCGATTCGCCGCGGACGAAGGGTGCCTGGTGCAGACAATCCGCGAATACCGGCTTGACGAGACGAAGATAGACGATACCCACTATGACCGGCCCTCACCCTGCGCCATGTGCAACAGGATTCGCCTGCTGGCGACCGGTGAGCTCAAACCCTGCCTGCACGGCGACACGACGATTCCAGTAGACTGGAACGATGTTTCCGGCAGCATTCGAGACTGCGTGCTCGCAAAGCCCGCGTTTGGTACGCGCGCGAGTTCTCACCTCGTCAGCGCCATAGGAGGATAGATGGCAGAAGGAACGGAACTTACCCACGTAGACGGCGCGGGCAAGGCGACGATGGTAGACGTCTCCGGCAAGCCGCGCGTCAAGCGCACCGCGCGCGCGACGTGCTTCGTGCGTATGGCCCCGTCGACGATAGCGATGGTGCGGTCCAACTCGCTCAAGAAAGGCGACGTGCTCGCGACAGCCAGGATTGCGGGCATCATGGGCGGCAAGAAGGCATCGGAACTGATACCGCTGTGCCACAACATAGAGATAGACCGCGTCGCCGTCGATTGTACCGTGGAAGACGACCGCATCGTCATCGAAAGCCTCGCCGTCTGCACTGATAAAACAGGCATAGAGATGGAGGCGTTGACAGCGGCGAGCGTCGCGGCGCTGACGATATGGGACATGTGCAAAGCCGTAGACAAGTGCATGAGCATAGAAGGCCTTACGCTACTGGAAAAGACCAAGGAAGCGCCGCGTGAGCGCGACTGACCCGAACACGCGCGAAGGGCGGGCGACGCGATGAAGGTAGCTGTCATTACCGTATCGGACAGGGCCAGCCGGGGCGAGTACGAAGATCTGTCCGGCCCCGAGATGGAACGGGTGTTCCGCGACCTGGTGCCCGGCGTCGAGGTGGAGCGCGCGGTGGTTCCCGACGAGGCTGACGCGATCGTGGCGGCTCTCGGGCGCTTCGCGTCCTGCGACTGGATATTTACCACGGGCGGTACCGGGCCCGCGCCGAGGGACGTGACGCCCGAAGCGACGCTCGCGTTCGTGGACAGGACAGCGCCAGGCTTGGCGGAGTTCCTGCGGCTGGAGTCGCTAAAGGAAACCCCGAACGCGGTGTTCAGCCGCGGGGTCGCGGGGTTGCGCGGCGCCACGTACGTCGTAAACGCGCCGGGATCGCTCAAAGCTGCTCGCCTGTGCGCCCGTGTGTTTTCACCCCTCCTCGAGCACGGCGTCGCGATGACGCGGGGTGAAGGGCACCGCTAGGGGTTCGTCCGCGGCGCGCTCGCCGTTGACTACCAGCTCAAGCGGCGCTTCGGGGGGCAACACAGGCGTATCCCTCATGCTGATCCAGACGACACGAGCCGCTCCCACAGTTCAGCCAGACGCGCGTTGTGGCTATCGAGGCTGGTGGCTATCGCTTTGGCACGCTTGTAGTCCCGCGCGTCAAACGCCTGCGCGGCTTCGCGTTCGAGGCGCTCCTTTTCCCGCTCCATCGCTTCTATGCGGGCCTCAAGGCCGCCGTCCGCGGGGTGGCTGGTGGCGGTCTCCGTTTTGACCGCACGGCGGCCGGCCGCAGCCCTGCCACGGTTTTCGAGAGCAGCCGTGCCAGCTCCACGCGCCGCGCCCGCGCGCACTCCGGCCGAGCCAACGTCTCGCCAGTACTCCGCAAAGCCACCCTCGTACTCTACAAAACCGCCGTCGCGTATAAACACGACGCGCTCGGTTACCTTCTCCAGAAAATATCTGTCGTGCGATACGACGAGTACCGTGCCCTGGAAATCGGCGAGCGCGTCTTCCACTGCCTCGCGCGTTGGGATGTCCAGATGGTTGGTAGGCTCATCGAGGATGAGAAAATTGGCTTTGAGCGCAGAAGCGCGCGCCAGCTGCAGGCGGTTTATCTCGCCGCCAGACAGAGAATCTATGCGTTTGTCCAGCTCGTCATACGAAAAAAGGAATCGCCCGAGATGGGCAAGGGCGTCTCGCCTTGTCGGCAGTATTTTAAGGAACTCGTCTTCCACCGTGCTGAGGGGGTCGAACAGATCCTGTGCCTGTGCGCAGTAGCCCACGACCATGCTGGGTCCGACGCGAAGCACGGGATCGTCCCACGAACCGCGCTCAACCACGTCACGAACGAAACTGGTCTTGCCCGAGCCGTTTGGCCCTACGAGGGCGACGCGCTCGCCATTCTGCACGGTAAAACCTGATGGTTCTATGATCCGCGTACTACCGTATGACTTTTCATAGCCCTCTACGCGCAGCGCGAGGTCCGCCTTCGAGGCTTCTCCCAAGAACGACACCGCGGCGTCACGATTACCCAGGTCTGGACGCTCGGTCGCTGCTGCCCTGGCTCTCTCGAGCTGGCTTCTCCGTGCCCGCAGCCGCTTGCCCCATGCGGGGTCGGGGCGGGAGCGGGCTATTTCGGCGAATCGCCGGACGAGAGCTTCGAGCCGCTCGAGTCTCTTGCGGTCTGCCTGCCAATTCTGGCCCTGCCCCGCGGCTTTTCTGAGCTTCTCCAGCCGGTACGCCGAATAGTTTCCCGAATAGCGCTCGAGCGAGCCGTTTTCCAGCTCCAGAACGGCATCCGCTACCGTGTCCAGCATTCGCCTGTCGTGTGATACGACGAGCACAGCGCACGGCAACGAGCGTATAAAATCTTCGAGCCACGCGAGCCCGGCCACGTCGAGGTGGTTACCGGGCTCGTCGAGTATAAGCATATCGGGCATTCTGCGTACCGCCCGGACGAGAGAGAGCACGTTCTTTTCGCCTCCCGACAGCGATGAGGCGGGTGTGTGGGCTTGATGCCCGAGTCCGGCTTTGGCGAGCAGACGCCCGGCGGCTTCCTCGGCGTTGTCACCATCATCGGCGTCGTAGACTTCCCGGAGCGCCGCGTACGCGGACATGGCAGACCTGCCAGCGCCCTCATCCGGGTCTGACATCGCCGCCGCGAGCCGTTCAAGTTCCGCACGCATCGAACGGGCCGCGGCGCAGACGAAGTCTACGGGCGTCTGCCCCTCGGCAAACTCTGGTGGGCGCTGCGGTACGTACGCCACGCGGGCTCCCGGCAACAGCCTCACCGTTCCGGCATAGTCATCATCGTCGCCCGCGATAACTCTGAGCAGCGTCGTCTTGCCGCAGCCGTTCCTGCCCACGAGGGCAAGCTTTTCACCCGGCTCCACTGAGAACGAGACGCCTTCAAGAATAGGTTCGCCGCCAAAATCCTTGTGAAGGTTCAGCGCCTCGAGTATTGCCATGCCATACTCCTACCACGCATTGACAAAACGGCGCAATACAAGAGCCGCGC
>JAFGUM010000156.1 GCA_016938515.1 Spirochaetales bacterium
ACGTTCGCGACGGCGTCTGCGAAGTAATCGTCAAAAGTCTTCTGCGATCCCACCATCACCGGTGCCGTCCTGAGCCTGGCGATGGCGATTGCCGCGCTGCCGTCTCCGGATTCAGCGGGCTTGCCGTTGTGGCCAAAGCCGGCGGCGACTCCGGTAAGATCGCGCGACACCTCTGGCGACACCTCTATCCAGCCAGACGGGTGGGCGAGGGGCGCAACGGCGTAATCAACGCCGCCGCGAAGGCTGGCTACCGCGTCGGCCTGATTCCAGGAGTACGCGCCATCTTCTCCGCTGGCGGCGAGCAGTCCGGCGTATCCCACCAGGAGCTCGCCTGAGTCTTCAACGTGGCGCAGGACAAAGTCGGGACTCTCGCCATCGGAGCTCGTCTTGGCGCGCAGTTGCAGCGTCCCCGATGCGGTAAGCCTCGCCGTAACGTCGGCGCCAGAGTTGTTTATTCTCTGCAGTATGTCTCCCACCGTGTCGGTGGGCCGGTACTCCACGTCTACGAGGCCACGCGGTCCGGACAGGCGCACCACACCCGACAGCCCTATCTGTTCCTGCGCGTCCAGCGCGTTGCCGCCGGTAAACCGGTACACGTAGCTGTGGTCGTAGATGCCGTCGCCGTTTCTGTCGTAGTTGCCGGCGATGTTGTTTACGCTCGGCAGTTCTGTAAAGAAGTCCAGGCCCGTCTTGCCGTTGAGGCCGTACGCGGAGCGGTGTACTTCGTTTACGAGGTCGGTGAAGGTGAGGCTCATCGTGTCCAGTGAGGCAATCTCGTCGCGCAGGTCAACGTCGCGCATCTCGAGCATCGCGCCCAGGCTGCCCCCGCGGATGACGGCTTCGTCGCCGGTATCCGCCCACAGGACGCGCGGATACCCCCCCGATTCAGCGCCACTGGACATCTCGAAGCCGCGCGCCAGCTTGCCCTGCACCAGAATGTGTCCGTCAACGTGCACCATGAACTCGTCGGGGTCGCGGCGGTCTACGGAAACCGGTACGATGGTGGCGAGCTTCTCGACGAGGAGGTCGCGGCGGTCGTACAGGTCGTTGGGGTTGTCGCCCATGGCTTCCGACTTGACTATCTCGGCGTTGAGCGAGGCTATCTGGCGGGACAGGTCGTTGGCCTGCGACGTAACTATTTCTATGTCTTCCTGGACCATGTCCCGGGTAGTTGCGAGGAGTCGGTACTGACCGTGTATAGAGTCTATGAGCGTTTTGCCGCGTTGGACGACGGCTTCGCGAGGCGCCAGCTCGGAAGGGTGCAGAGACAGCTCCTGCCAGGCGTCCCAGAACCTGTCCATCTGGCTACGCGTTGATACTTCTGTTGGCTCGTTGTGCACCTGCTCCAGCAAGGCCATATACTTGTCCCTGGTATCCCAGTACCCGAGACCTCCTTTTTGCGCCACTATCCTTGAGTCAAGAAGCTCGTCACGCATGCGCTCGATGCGTATCGACAGCACTCCCTGGCCTATCTGCCCCGGAGTCTCCTCGCGATTGAGCTGAGGAGCGTATATGGGTTCCATCGTGCCAAGCTCGACGCGTTGACGCGAGTACCCCTCGGTGGCGGCGTTGGTCATGTTATGACCTATGGTCGTGAGCCCCTGGTTGTGCGCCACGAGGCCGCGCTTGCCAAGCTCAATGCCGGCGAATGTCGATTGCATGCGTTTCTCCTCTTCCTAGAGGGCCGTATCCAGAATCAGCGCGCCCGCTTTGGCGCTGTTCGGCCTGCCGCTCCTGCCGTAGATGTGGCCTTTGCGCTCGGGGAACAGCGTCTCCATGGCCAGCCTGAGCGTCGATGCCGCTCCGCCAACGAAGCCTGAGAGAGCCTCGTTCTCGATACGGGCGCGCATCGCTGACAGCCTGAGCATACGGTACGAATCGTTGAGCATGGTCCGGTATTCTACGGGCAACGCTAGCGATGCCCTGAAAATCGTCGAGTCGAGGGGTTGCCCGAGGTCATGGAGGAAGCTTTCCCACGCTTCGAGCCTGCGCTCTTCGGCTTCTGCGACCGCCTCGGCCGCCTGGGTCGCTCTCTCCAGAGCCTGTTCCAGCCCCGGCCAATCGCGAGCCCGCACGGCTCCCGATACAGCCCGCTGTTCCGCCACGAAGCCGTCGAGTGCCCTGATCTGGTTTTCCGCCCGTTCGATGAACGCTGTAAGCTTGTCGATGTTCATGTGTACCCTCGCTTCATTATCGGTACTGGAAACGAGGAGTTTACGCCGATATAGTAGATATGCTCGGGTCGATGGTGACAGGGCACTACAACGGCTGTTGTGGCCGTGCATCCGGGTGGGCTGCAGAGGGGTCAATGTTCAAAACGCTCAACAACCTGTACTGGCTCGCCCGTGGCGTACGAGTGTTCGCGCTCGTTGGCGGCAGCGGTACGGGAAAGAGCTTCAGGGCCAAACTCGTAGCCCAGAAGTTTGGCATCGACATGATCATCGACGATGGCCTCCTCATAAACGGCGACGCCATCGTAGCCGGCAAGTCCGCAAAGCGTGAAAAATTGTACATGGCAGCCGTCAAGACAGCTCTATTCCACGAGAAATCACACCGTGACGAAGTAGCTCGCATACTGCAACACTCGCGCTGGAAAAAGATCCTGATAATAGGCACCTCGGAAAAAATGGTCAGGAAGATAGCGGAACGCCTGCAGATACCCAGCCCCGGTAAAGTCATCAAAATTGAGGATATTGCGAGCCGGGACGATATCGACACTGCCATCCGAGCGCGCAAGGTGGAAGGAAAGCACGTTATCCCCGTGCCTGCGATAGAGATAAAACGCAACTACCCGCAGATCTTTTATGACAGCATCAGGGTCTTTCTGCAGCGGAATCTGTCTCCCGGTGGGCTCAAGACGCCCAAGCTGTACGAAAAATCCGTGGTGAGGCCGGAATTCTCAAAACGAGGTCGCGTAGCCATATCCGAATCTGCCCTGTCGCAGATGGTTATCCACTGCATCGACGAGTTTGACGATTCAATACGCATCCAGAAAATCACGGTACGCTCGGATTCTCAGGGCTATCGTCTAACCGTGGTTATAGAAGTGCCGTTTGGCTCGCAGCTGTCCGGTCGCATTCACAACCTGCAACAGTATATAATAGATAATATCGAGCGCTTTACGGGTATCCTCATAGAGGAGGTTAACCTGGTTATAGACCGGTTTTCCCGATGATCGCGCTTAAGGACTGGTTTTTACGGATGTCCAGCCGAGTTTGACAACGGCGTGGACGAGGTTTACGATAGATATACCATGGAGGGTACCAGAGTGAAGAAAACGCTAAGTTTGGCGGTCGTCGCGCTGACGATGCTAGTCTGCGCGGGCGCCCAGGATGCGGTTGCCCCCGCTCCGGCCGCTGCTACCGACCCCGCCCCGACGGTTGCCGCCGTTCCCGCGGTGCCGGCTCCCACGTTCGCGAGTGCCAGTTCCAAACGCTACGCCGTCTGGTCCGACGCTGGTACTGATGACGCCGTAGCTCTCGCTACTACACTCGACGGACTCTTCGGCGTGTACAACGAGTATTTCCGGTTCGACGAGACGGCGCTCAAGGCAGCGCTGACCGTGCGCAAGTTCTCGGATAAGGCGACGTTCGACGCGTATCTGCAGAAGGTGATAGGCGAGACCAAAGACGATTTTGTCTACCTGCATTATCCAACCGTTGAACGATCTGAACTCGTCATATTCGACAAGGCCAGCGATGAAGAATTCGCCGCCTCACTGGCGCACCAGGCTTTTGTCCAGTTCCTCAAAGCCTTCGTGCCGGAGCCCCCACTGTGGATACGGGAAGGATTCGCGGTGTTCTTCGAGCGCACGTGGCTCAATCCGGCTACCGGCACCGTCGCGTACGCCGAGAACCAGGCTTGGCTCGAAACCGTAAAGCTCCTCAAATCGCAGGGGCGTCTGTACACGGTATCAGAACTGATGATGCTCGCCTCCGAAGACGCCCGCGCTGGGCTCGACGTATTCTACCCCCAGTCGTGGGCTCTCGTCGCGTTCTTTACCGGCACCGCTGACCGCAGGTACAACCGCTTCATCTGGGACGCGATTGGCCGCCTGTCCGCCGACGCGACGCTGGAGCAGAATCAGACCACCGTCCACGATTTCTTCTTGCGCTGGCACGGGCAGGAAGCCGCCGAATCAGATTTCCTGACGTACCTCGATAGCCAGAAGACATTTGCCGAGCTCGTAACATCGGGAGTGCAGTCGTATGGCGACAAGGATCTGGAGACGGCTTCCAAGTCGTTTACCCAGGCGCTCGCGAAAAATGCCACCAGCTACATACCCCACTACTACCTGGGCTTGATCGCCTACGCCCGGGGTGACTACGCGCTGGCAGAAGAGTACTACAAAACAGCGCTTGAGCTTGGTAGTGATGCACCTATAACAAATTACGCACTGGGCATCAACGCCTACGCCTCTCGCCGCTTCGAAGAAGCCACCGCCTGGTTGCAAAAAGCAATGGATGGGGACCCCGAGAAGTACGAGGTGAAGGCTGGGGAGATACTCACGAGGATTGCCAGCGACACTCTCTAGCTTTCGCGACCAGGAGGTCGTCCGCTTCGTCGCGCCTCTCGCGCTTCGCCTTGCATACGCGTAGTATGCTCGGCGGGTCGCGGGGGGCGCTTCCCGTATCCACCCCCGCCTTGACAGCTGGTGGCTTGTCGTAAAGAATGAGCGTTCTGAAAACCACCACAAACGATTCAACGATATTCTTTGGACTTTCCTCGTTTCAGGCGCTGGCCATGTTCAGGCGTGGTATAT
Organism: Spirochaetales bacterium; assembly: GCA_016938515.1. Taxonomy (GTDB): domain Bacteria; phylum Spirochaetota; class Spirochaetia; order Treponematales; family UBA12059; genus SZUA-370. The sequence goes on from JAFGUM010000156.1 coordinate 4,763, forward strand.
TCTATACGTTTCTGCCGCTCTACCTGCGATCGTATTTGGGAATGAGCGTTACAGAAACGACGCTCTTTGAAACAATACCGATGATCTTGAATATCCTCTTTCAGGCGCTCGTGTGGGGGCGGCTCACCGACAAGGTGCAACTGAGGCGGAGCCTGATTATCGTTGGCGAATTACTGGCGGGAGCAGGACACTTTTTGATGTGGTACCTGCATTGGATTACCGGTAATCCCCGGGCCTCCGGGTACGTTATAATCGCCGGGCTTACAGTTATAGAAATATTCTGGTCGATGTCCAATATAGGCTGGAGCGCGTACATATCCGATGTCTATGCGGAAGAACGACGAAACTCGATCCAGGGTAAATTCTCCAGCGTCGGTGGCGTCGGGCGTATCGTGGGAGCCGCGCTGGGAGGTGTGCTGTACGACGGCATGAACCTCATGTATCCTGGATGGGGATTTGAACAGGGGCCGATATTCTTTGTATCTGCGTCGGTCATGCTCATTTCTGTGGTACCATTGCTGTTCATCCCCGAAGGTGGCGTTGGCTATGGCTCTCATCCCGATGCGCGCGAGAAGCCCCTTCAGAAAACTGGAACCGGCGGGGCTACCGGCGGTGACATGCGCGTGTTCATTTTGTTCCTGGTGGCCATATTTCTTGTAAATTCCGGCATCAACTCCATGGCCGTGTTCAGGTCGCAGTTTCTGGATCTCTCCGATGGTTTTGCCGCATCACCCTCCACCATCAGCTTTGTCGTCAATATTGAAGCAGCCACGCTCATCGTCGCAGGGTTGATGCTGGGCGCTTTGGGTCGACGGTTTGGCGTGCCGGCGTTGTTGCTTTCTGGCTCGGTGGCGGGCATCTTGTCACTGGTCATGTACGTCGTGGCGCCATCTATTGGTTTTATTTACGTGGGTTCAATCTTCAAGGGTGTTTCTGACGCCTTTATCGCGTCTTCATCCTACGCGTACGCGTCGCTGCTCATACCGCCACAGAAGCGTGGGCGCTACTTCGCCTTGTACAACAGTACTTCTTTTCTGAGCTGGGGACTTTCTGCGACGTTGATAACGGGGCCGCTGATCGATGCGCTCATGAAAATTGGCAGGAGCGAGTTGTTTGCGTACAAAGGCGGGTTGCTATCAGGGGTCGCGCTCATGGTCGTTGGACTGGGGCTGCTGGTCTATCTATTCGCGGGTTCGCGGGTCACGCGCCGTATCAGGAAGCCGGCGTAACGAGGCACAACGTCAGCCCGTGGTTCCGGTAACAAACACGAGCTGCGATAAGCCAGGTTCTAATCGATGGCAATCGTCAACCCGTCGTACGCCGGGCCGGCGGGGAATGGCAACCCTGCGTTTGAGCAGTAGTCTTCCAGCTCCACGTGAGAATGGTCGTGGCAGATGTGCGTCAGGAACACGCGGTCTGGTCGCATCTCACGCGCGAACCCGAGTGCTTCGTCTACAGAAAAGTGCGTGGGGTGTGGCCGCTTTCTGAGGCCGTCGATGACCATGACATTCAAACCCGTGAGAAGCTTCTTGGTCGATGCGGGAACTCCCGAGCAGTCGGTGAGGTACGCGAAGCCCCCGACGCGATAGCCCAGTACCCGGCGGTCGCCGTGCATGAGGGGTAGGGGCCGAAACGACAGGCTCCCAACGGTTATATCGGCACCGCCCGCTTCCACGAGCTCGATACGCGGTTTTCCGCCACCGACGCGGTGCTCCCTGAACGCGTACGAAAAGCGCTCGCGTATTTCAGCTATGTCTCCGGATGACGCGTATACCCGTAGCGGCTGTCCCCTGGTCAGGGGGCGTACGTCGTCGAGCCCGTGTACGTGGTCTGCGTGCGCATGCGTAATGAGTACAGCGTCCAGATGGACGAGGCCAGCCCTGAGCGCCTGCAACCGGAACTCAGGGCCGGCATCGATGAGTACGACCTCACCAGCGTCGCCGGTTACGAGAACGGATGAGCGGTACCTGTTGTCTCGCGGGTCTGTTGATCTGCAGACAGCGCACGAGCAACCTACCACGGGGACGCCGTGGCTCGTACCCGTGCCCAGGAACTGTACGTTCACCGCGCCGCCAAGACAGGAGGCTCGAAGCGCGGCGATGATGGCATGCGTACGAGCTTGACGAACTCATAGTCACGATCCGCCAGAATGCGATCAAGCGATGTTTCGGCGGCGCTCTCGAAGACGCGAACCCTGAAAACACCCTGGTCGTCAAAATATGGAAACAGCGCGGCGATATGGAAGTACCGACGCAAGCGTGGCGGATTTTTATCACGCGCGTTGAACTGAGCCAGGTAGAATCGTCCAGGTTCGCGTGCGGCGAGTACGAACAGGGTCGCCTTGAGACCGCGGATATCTATGCCCGCATCCTCGAAGTTATCGGCGAAGGCTTCGTAGCTTGATCCCCCGTTTACCGGTTCCGCGTCTTTGACTCGAAGCGCAAATGGCGTTTCGCTGACGTCGTTCGCCAGCGGCGATTCCTCGAGCGACGATGGGTACAAGGCTGACCACGC
>JAFGUM010000157.1 GCA_016938515.1 Spirochaetales bacterium
TAGGGGCTTATTAAAAAACCTGACCCGGCGGTAGCCGAATCAGGTTTTTTAGCCCCTAGGGGAGTCGCCCTTCCACTCGCGAACTTCGTGTTCGCTCGTTCCAGGCCGGGGTAACACCCTGTCGGCGCCATCCATGGCGCCTTTTCGCCGCTCTCGCGGCGCGGGTGTTACCCGTTCGACTCCCCTAGGGGCTTATTAAAAAACCTGACCCGGCGGTAGCCGAATCAGGTTTTTTAGCCCCTAGGGGAGTCGAACCCCTCTTTAAAGATTGAGAATCTTTTGTCCTAACCGATAGACGAAGGGGCCGTATCGGGAGGGAATCGTGGATACGACGGACCCCCTGCAGAGAGAATTCCCCAGGGAGGATTCGAACCCCCACAAGCAGATCCAGAGTCTGCTGTGCTACCATTACACAACCGGGGAAAGGATCGGGCAAAAGGAATATAGCGGAAATCTGGCGTTATAGTCAAGAGAATGGCGTGGGATGCGCTTCCAGCTCGGCGTTGATCCGGGGGTTCTTGAACAAGCTGGCGTACTTTCGGGCGCTCAATCCGAGCTTGTCAGCGATGTCTGGATCGGCTCCGTACTCCAACAGGCGTGAGACCATTTCCTCATCGTTCCTGCCAACAGCCAGAATCAGCGCGGTTTGGCCGTCTTTGCTTCGTACGTTTGTCTGGGCTCCTTTGCCCAGCAGATAGTCGAGCATGGCCATATCGCCCTGCTGGGCGGCGTCCATCAGCGGCGTGTAACCACGATCATCGCTCTGGGCGTCTATATCGGCCCCGAGTGATAAAAGCAGCTCTACAATGCTACGGTGCCTGCATCTGGCAGCCAGGCAGAGCATCGGAACGCCGGTCTTGTCCCTGAGCTCAGGAGGAAAACCAGAAGCCACAAACAGCTCCACGGCCTTGGTATCGCCTTCCCGAACGCACTGGGCAAACGATTCAGCGTGCCACGAGATGCCCAGCTCAAGAAGCATCGCCTTGGCGGACCTCCTGGCTTCCCGTTCTGTCCAATCGCTCCTCTCAACATCGTAGTAGCGTAACGTTTTCTCCACTGAATCGAACAGGGGGATATCGACTATCCAGGGTGCTGGCTGCCAACCCGGAGCTACTGAATACAGCATAAGCGGTGCATTTTTGCCTCGCGCGAGGCCAACCAGGTAAGAAAACCACGCTTCGTCCGCATCCTGTCCGTCTACAACGGCGAGCATATGGGAAACTCCGGCCAGGTGAGCGTCTATCCGGGTGCGCGTTTCCACTCGCCACGACTCGTTGAACTTGAGCCCGGTAGTCTCGTGCTGCTCCGCCGATAGTCTGGCCATAAGGGCTAGTGCTGACGCAGCGTTTCGGCTCGATGTTACAACGGCTATCTTCAAGTCTATCCTCGGTACTGCGTCAGGTGATCATACTATTCGCGTATGTACTAGAAGAAATGTACGCGGATCCTCGCTTCTAGAATCGGCATAACTAGGCTACAGCCTTGAGTAGAACCAGACGCCAGACAGTTGCCTGGATAACGCTTGCCCGCTCAAGCCAGCCGGGTCTATAGTCTACGAGTCCTGACCGCACAGAGCACACACGGCGAGGAGTATGCCCATGCAACCCGTTGAGAGATACCAGCGACAGATCGCCTTTTTGGGTATAGGCAGCGCCGGTCAGGCCCGGCTGTCACGGGCGCGAGCTACCATCATAGGCGTGGGAGCCCTCGGTACGGCCATCGCCAACTCGCTGGCACGAGCTGGCTTCGGCTTCTTGCGGCTCGTCGATGGTGACCGGGTCGAGGTGAGCAACCTGCAGCGACAGACGCTCTTTGACGAATCTGACGCCGCGGCCCACGCATACAAGGCAGAAGCCGCCGCTGCCCACATCGCGGCTATCAACGCAGCCGTCGCAACGGAAGCTCTCGTGATGCGGGCTGATTCGTCAAGCATAGACAAGCTCGTACAAGACGTAGACGTTGTACTCGACGGTGCTGACAATTTTGACGTACGCTACCTGGCCAACGACGCGTGCCGTCGGCTCGGTATACCATGGATTTACGGCGGCGTGCTCGGTGATTCTGGTGTCACCATGAACGTACTGCCAGAGAGCGGCCCCTGCCTGCGCTGCCTGATGCCCGATGCCCCCGAACCAGGCACCTTTCCCACGACCGAAACCGTGGGTATTCTCAACCAGATAGTCGCGGTAATAGGCAACCTGGAAGCTATAGAGGCCATGAAGATCGTAGTCGGCAGTCCCGACGTGCGCCGCTCGCTGGTATCGATAAGCCTGTGGGACGCGTCGTTCCACGAGACGATGGTAGAGCGCTCGCCAGCCTGCCCGGTGTGTGCTCGATTGTAAGCCACGCTCGCAGCGTTTACGTCAGTGCCCCGTCCAGATCGGCGATGATATCCTCCACCGCTTCTATGCCTATCGACAGCCGCACAAGGTCCGGCGGGACGCCCGCCGCACGCTGCTGCTCGTCGGAGAGCTGCGAATGCGTGGTGCTCGCCGGGTGTATCGCCAGGCTCTTCGCGTCTCCTACATTGGCGACGTGCGAGAACATCTTCAGCGACTCGATGAACTTCTGCCCCGCTGCCCGTCCGCCCTTGACGCCGAAGACGACCATGCCGCCCGCGCCTTTCGTAAGCGTGCGTTTGGCCAGCTCGTACGAGGGGTCTCCGGGCAGACCGGGGTAACGCACCCAGGCCACCCTGGGGTGATCCTTCAGGTGCTGCGCGACGGCCAGGCCATTGTCGCAGTGGCGGGGCATGCGCACGTGCAGGGTCTCGAGGCCCTGGAGGAACTGCCAGGCGCTGTCCGGCGACATGCAGGCGCCCAGGTTGCGCAAGGGTCCCGTCCGGAAACGCAGGGCAAAGGCCATCTTCCGCGACTCCGCTGGCAGGTCGGTAGCCCAGCGCAGGCCGTGGTAGGCCGGGTCCGGCCGGTTGAACAACTCAAAGCGAGGGTCGGACCAGTTAAAGCGGCCGGCGTCGGTGACGCTGCCGCCGAGGGCGACGCCGTGTCCGCTCATCCACTTGGTAAGCGAGTTGATGACGACGTCGGCGCCGAGGTCTATCGTCCGCAGGAGGTACGGGGTCGTAAAGGTGCCGTCGACGACGAGCGGCAGGCCGTTAGCGTGCGCTACTTTGGCTATGCCCTCGATGTCGGCGAGGTCGAGCGCCGGGTTGCCAATAGTCTCGACGTAGAGCATGCGGGTCTCCGGCGTGATAGCTCGCTCGAAATCCGCTGGAGCGTGGCTGGCGGCAAAATGGGTCTTGATGCCCATGTCCGGCAGTATCGCGTCGAACATCGTATAGGTGCCACCGTACAGGTTGGGCGCGGAGACTATCTCGTCACCAAGTTTGGCGATGGTAACTACGGTATTGAAAATCGCGGCGGTGCCGGAGGCAACCGTAACGGTAGCGGCGCCGCCTTCCAGTTCGGTAACGCGGGCTTCCAGCACGTCGTTGGTCGGGTTGCCCAGCCGCGAATAGATGTTGCCGACTTCCTGAAGGGAAAAAAGCCGCACAGCGTGTTCCGCGCTCTTGAACTGGTAGGCGCTGGTGCGGTACACGGGAACAGCGCGCGACAGCGTTGTCGGGTCGGGCACCTGGCCTGCGTGAACAGCCGCGGTATCACCCGATCTATAGCGAATAGACTCCATGATGGCCTCCAGTACGGCGCAACCCGGGTCATAGCGGTGCTATTGCACTTTAGCCCCTGGTTCTGCGACAATGCGAATGTGTTACTATTGACAATAACAGACACGCTGTCAATACAGCCAGCCTGATGGAGGGATACGATGCCCGTACGCATACCCGACGACTTGCCAGCCGCGCGTCAGCTCGAAAACGAAAACATCTTCGTGATGACCAACGAGCGCGCGTACCACCAGGATATCCGCGAACTCCGCATCGCCGTGCTCAACCTGATGCCCACCAAGATGGTCACCGAGACCCAGCTGCTGCGCCTCCTCGGCAATACCCCCCTTCAGCTGCAGATACGCTTCATCCGCATGTCCACCCACGACTCGAAGAACACTTCCAGCGAGCACCTGGACACGTTCTACGAGCCTCTCGACGATGTGCTCCACGAGCGCTTCGACGGCCTCGTGATCACCGGTGCTCCGGTCGAGACCCTGCCCTTCGAGGAGGTTGACTACTGGCCCGAGCTGGTGCGGCTGATGGACTGGTCGGCGACGAACGTGTGGTCGACGATGCACATCTGCTGGGGCGCGCAGGCGGGGCTGTACCATCACTACGGCATAGGCAAGCGTCCGCTGCCGGCGAAAATGTTCGGGCTGTACTACCACAAGGCGCTCGACCTGCGGGTACCCCTGCTCCGCGGCTTCGACGAGGTGTTTCTCGCGCCGCATTCGCGGCACACCGAGGTACTGGCATCCGACATCGAGAAGACACCCGGGCTCAGGCTGCTCGCGTCGTCCGACGAGGCGGGGGCTTACCTGGCCGCGACGCCCGACGGGCGGCGGGTGTTCGTTACCGGCCATCCGGAATACGACAGGCTGACGCTGAAGGCCGAGTACGACCGTGATGTCGCCAAGGGCCTGCCGATCGCGGTGCCCGCCAACTATTTCCCCGGCGACGACCCTTCGCGAGAACCGCTGATGACCTGGCGCTCGCACGCTCACCTGTTGTACGCCAACTGGCTCAACTACTGCGTGTACCAGGAGACGCCGTACGACCTCACCGAGCTCGGCTGAGCCGGCTGGCCGGGCTAGCGGTACTCCTCCCAGGACTTTATCTCGACACCACGCTTGCCGGCGTAGGCGAGCGATTCGGCGAACTGCCTGGCTACCTTGACGTTGGTGAACAGCGGCACCTCGAAGTCTATCGCCATGCGGCGTATCAGGTAATCGTTGCGTAGCTCGATCTCGCCGTTGTCTTTGGGGACGTTGATCACCAGGTCGACCAGGCGATCCCGGATGGCGGTGGCCATGTTCGGTTCGGTTTCCTCGAGCGGCCAGCACAGCGGCACGGCCTCGACGCCGTTCATGGCGAGGAACTCCGCGGTGCCCCTGGACGCGTACAGGGGCAGGCCCATGTCCCGGAGCA
>JAFGUM010000158.1 GCA_016938515.1 Spirochaetales bacterium
CGGCACAGCCCGGAACGCCTGCGCGTCGTACAAGCCCTGGTGGGTCTCGCCGTCGTCTGGCACCGCGCCGGATCTGTCTACGGCGAAGATAACGTGCCGGCCGGCCAGAGCGACGTCGTGATGTACCTGGTCAAGCACGCGTTGCATGAAGGTAGAATAGATGGCCACCACTGGCTTCATGCCTCCCGTTGCCAGGCCAGCCGCGAAAGTTACCGCGTGCTCCTCCGCTATGCCCACGTCGTAGAAGCGATCAGAGTAGCGCTGCTGGAATCCGGCGAGGCCCGTTCCCGACGACATTGCCGCGACGACGGCTACGACCCGCTTGTCCAGGGCAGCGGCGTCGAGCATGGCCTGCCCAAACGCTTCGGTAAACGTTGGCCGTCGTGGCGCAGGAGCGGAGACCGTGATAGCCGGGTCGGCGGGATCGAGTGGATCGGAGGACAACGAAGGCGACACGCCGTGGTACGCAGAAGGATCCTCCTCCGCTTGCACGTGCCCCTTGCCTTTTTTGGTAACAACGTGAATCACGACGGGCCTTCTGATGGCGCGGGCTTCTTTGAAGACGTCGCACAGCAGCTGGATGTTGTGCCCGTCTATGGGTCCCGCGTACTCGAAGCCCAGTTCCGCAAACAGGCTCTCCTTGAAAAAGACCGCCTTGACGGCGTGCTTGAGCCTCAAAACGAGGGGATGCAACCTGGTTCCTACGAACGGCACTCCCAGGATTATCTTGTCAAGAAGCCGGCGCACGCGCTGGTACCTGGCCGTTGCAGAAAGCCTGGAAAGGTAGCTGGACAGGGCCCCTACGTTGGGTGATATGGACATGGTGTTGTCGTTGAGTACGACTATAAGCGGCAAGCCAAGCTGCCCTGCGTGGCTCAGCGCCTCCCAGGCCATGCCTCCCGTCAGAGCGCCGTCTCCCACTACCGCGACCACGGCCCCCCCAGCGCCTTGAGCCGTGTTGGCGGCCAGGATGCCCAGAGCCGCCGAAATAGATGTGGACGCATGCCCGGCTTCAAACGCGTCGTGAACGCTCTCAGAACGCTTTGGAAAGCCCGACAGTCCTCCGGAGCGACGAATGCTGCCAAATGCCGCTGCTCGTCCGGTAATGATCTTGTGCGCGTAGCACTGGTGCCCCACGTCCCAGACGATTGAATCCGTGGGAGTAGAAAATACACGGTGCAAAGCCAGCGTCAACTCTACGACGCCGAGGTTTGAGGCGAGATGACCGCCGTTTACGGCTACGGTCCGTATGATGAGAGCCCGTATTTCCGCCGCGAGACCGTGGAGTTCACGCGTCGACAGGCGCTTTACGTCGCCAGGACCGTTCAAATTTTCCAGCATGGACATACCAATGTAGTGTACCACGCCATACGCTCCGGGGACTATACCCGAAGCGGCAGTAATTGCCATACTGCGCCCATGGATCTGCTGACGCTCAACCTGAACCAGTCCCTGACGTGGAGTCGCGCCGACGCCCTGACGGCGGGAGCAACCGCTCCCGCCACCGCTATGGGAATCATCGACGCTGCTTCCGAAGCCGCGGAAGCAGCGCTGGTATGGCGCTGGGAATCCCTCGTACTCGAGGGCTCAGACGACGGCCCGCGGGTCATCAGCCCGCTGCCCCCGCCAGAACGCGTCGCGGCCAGCGGCTTACTGCCTGGCGAAAGCGCAGCGGCGGATACCAGCCTGGAAGCGGGCCGCTACCTGTTCATCCAGACACGCCCTCCAGCCGCCATTGCCGGATACGGCGGCGACGGCGATGAAGCATCCGCGTGGCTGGCCGA
>JAFGUM010000159.1 GCA_016938515.1 Spirochaetales bacterium
ATTTTTCTGTGGAAGTTCGTGGGTACCTGCGTTCAGACGACCAGTCGGGCGTTACGTCCCGCATGAGCGCAGCGCTGTCAGCTCTGTCCCTGCCGTTTGGCGTCAAGTACCGGGTCGCAGGCACGAGCGAACTGATAGGCGACTCACTATCCAGCCTGTCGCTGATGCTCGCCATCAGCGTGTTCCTGATATACGCGGTAATGGTCATACAGTTCGAGCGCTTCATGCAGCCGCTTATCATCATGGCCTCGATACCGTTCTGCCTGATCGGCGTCGTGCTCGGCCTGTACCTGTTCGGCTCGTCGATGTCCATCATAGCTATGCTCGCCATCATCGCGCTCGGCGGCACCGTCGTGAACAACGCCATAGTCATGGTTGACTACACCAACCAGCTCAGGCAGCGCGTAGGCATGGAACTCCGCGACGCGATACTGCAGGGAGCCGCCACCCGGCTGCGCCCCATCCTGATGACAGCTATGACGACGCTGTTCGGCGTGCTGCCGATGGCCCTGGCCCATGGCAACGGCTCCGAAGTGTACGCCCCCCTGGGGCAGGCCATTTTCGGAGGCTTGCTGTCGTCTACCGTCATAACCCTCGTGCTCGTACCCGTCCTGTACATGATCCTCGAAAAGGGGACGACATTCGTTCGATCCGCGGCGGAAGCCGCAATGGAGACAGAGATTCATGAATGACCATGACAACCGGCTGCCGCGCGAAGCGGCTCGCAGCACGGGCTCACTCGTATCCGCGACGCTCTTAAGCGCCGTCCTGTTAGTCGTAATGACGGCCTCGTGCTCAATAGTATTCCGCTCGTCTATCCAGGGCGCGATCATAGACCTCGAAAACTGGGACGAAGGCACGACGACCGGCGTTTCCGACGCCAAAGTATTCCTGTACACCGACGAGGCCGCCAGGGACGAAGACTTCGCCGCGTACGCCGACGGCGACGAAACCACCCTGCCAGACGGCGCGGCCAGAACCGAGCGGCTGTACTTCCAGAGCACCGTAACCGACGCCGACGGCGGCTACGACTTTACCGGCTTCGTCTGGAAGACGCTGTTCCCCCAGTACGGCAAGACGGCCGACCGCAACGAGGTCTTTTTACTCGTGTACCACCCCAACTACGGCCTGTGGAAAAACCCCACCCCACTGTACGTCGTCTCAGACGTTACCAACCAGCTCGACTACATCAAGGTGGAAGACCTGTGGAACTCAGGTCGCCTCGCGGGGACAGTGCTCGACTGGAAGGACGACGAGGGGCTCCGCGGCGTTACCGTGCTGTTCTACGTCGCGGAGTCGTGGACGTACGACGAATCTGGAGCCTTCGCCAACGTCGTCTACCCGACCGCGGCGAGCGATACGACGACGACCGACGACGACGGGTACTGGTCGACGACGGTCTCCTTCCCGATGCAACCCGACCGGGTTACGCACGCCGGCCACGGCAACGCGCCGGTTCGCGTCACCTTTGCCCTGGACAACTACCGCGCCAACGACCCCTACGACGGCACGAGCCTGAACAACAGCCCCGCCGGGCTCACCACCACCGTCGACCTGGACGAAGACGGCAAAGACGCCGCCCACGGTGATTACTCCGACGCTTTCGTCTCCGCTACACTGAGCGACGACGAGCTGACTACCCTGGACACAGCTCTGTCCCTGCAGCGCTGGCAATTCAGTTCCACGGTGCGGGGCCGGATCGCCGATGGTTCAGATTACCTTGATGGCGTCAAAGTGACGCTCGAGCTTCCTGACGGAACGATCTATACGGCATACTCAGAGACTCAGACTACGGGGGAGATCGAACAAAAAGGCGTATTCAACCTGGGAACCGTGGCATGGGAAATTGGCGATGCCAGCAACGAGCTTACCGGCCAAGTTGCGATAACCATACTTCTTGACGGTGCAGCCCCGGCAGTGGGTGAGATCACATCCCTCCTGCCGGACGAAACAGTCGTACTAAACCTGGATCCAACGCCATGAAGCGGGTAACGCTTTTATTGCTGACGGCTATGCTGGTCGCCGCTACGGTGTCCGTAACGGCGCAGCCGGCAAGCGGCGCCGGGCAAGAGGGCAGCACGCCCGCCGACCCCTTCGCGGCGGCGTACGATGCGGCCGTGGCGGAGTACCGGGCCACGCTGGACTTTGGCGAACCAGTCGCTCCTACCGCAGCTCTGTCCCCATCCGCAGCTCTGTCCCCATCCGGCAGCATAGAAGACGCTCCATACTCCCTCGACAACCTGCTGGCGCTGGCGGCAAGCGGCAACCCGGGGCTCAGGGCGGCGCGGGAGGCCGAAGCCGCCGCCAGCGCGGATTACGAAGGCGCCAGAGCCCGCCGCCTGCCTACCGTGCAGGCTCAGACCTCCGGCAGCTTCATAGGCAACCCTCTGGGCGCCATAACGCTGACAGCCGGCGAGCTCGGCGAACTGAGCGGCGTCGCCATCCCGCCGGAGGACGTTATCATCTACAAGGGCATGGAGAGCAGCAACTACGACTTCAAGCTGATTGGTGACGTTCCCCTGTACACCTGGGGCAAGATACGCCTCGGCGTTGATCTGGCAAGAGCAGGAGTGGAAGCAGCCGCACTGCAACAGCAGAAAGCCTGGCACGAGCTGGCTGTGGAGCTACGCGGTAGGTGGGAAGCCCTCGCGTACGTGATGCGCGCGGCTGGCATAGTCGAAACGCAGGCTTTGATAGGCACGCGCCTCGTGGAACTGTCCGAGCGCAGCGAAGCCGCGGGCTTCATGACCAAAGCCGAACTGGCAAGTGCGCGCATC
>JAFGUM010000160.1 GCA_016938515.1 Spirochaetales bacterium
CTTTTTCCGCGATCTGTACGCTATCGTACGACAGCGTCGCTATCTGTCCAGCGGCTGTCCGCGACCGCTCAGCCAGCTTGCCAACCTCGCTCGCCACGACCGCGAATCCCTTGCCATGCTCCCCAGCTCTGGCGGCTTCGATGCTGGCGTTCAGGGAAAGCATATTTGTAGATCTGGCTATTTCTTCTATGATCGCTATTTTTTCTGCGATTTGCCGCATCGCGTTCACCGTTTCGCGAACCGCTTCCAGCCCCTGCTTGGCGGCTTCTGACAGCGTGGCCGAGCCTCTGAGCATCGACGCCCCGGAATCCTGCACGTCCTGTACCACTTCACGGAGCCGGGTCATCGTTTCCCGCAGCGATACGATGAGGGTCGCAGCCTCGTCTTTGCCCGTTGCCAGGTCGTCGTCGAACGTCGCCGTCAGTCGCCCTTGCGCCATTTCCCTGACTTTTTCAGACGCGTAGATGAGTGGTTTTGATATGCGGGTGCCAAGAATGATGGCGACTACGATCATCGCTACGGCAAGCGCTGACGCCAGAATCAGTATGAAGGTCAGAGCCTGGGACATGGCGCGATCCGCGTCGTTTTTCTTCATGGCAACGATAGTGTCTATATCGTCTATGTAGTTGCCCGTACCTATGATCCAGTCAAAGCCAGGCACGTACAGGCTGTAGCTGCGCTTTGGCGAGGCCTCCGCCTCTCCGGCACGCGGGAACCAATAATCGGTAAAGCCGCCTCCGGCAAGCCCCGCTTCTATGATGGCCTTGATGAGCGCGAAACCGTTGACATCCTTGGTCGCGATACGGTTGGTACCTTCTGTTGCTTCCCCCAGGTAGACGACGTTGTCTCCGGCAGGAGTGTCCGCCCAGAAGTACCCGTCAACGCCAAAGCGCATCGCGCGGAGGGCCCCCGCGGCTATCTTTTCGGCTTCTTCTGGGGACAGGGCCTTGTCGTCGCGAAGCTTCGCAATATACGCCAGCATAGACGCCGCGGATTCAACTTCGCTCTGTACGAGCCTGTCAAAGTCGTCCCTGAGCGTGTGCTCGAGAGCCGACACCTGGCCTTCCGAGCTTGATCGCAGCACGATGATGAACACGATGGTAAGACCGAGCGCTACGATGAGTGCGGAGAGCGTTGCCAATACCACGATCTTTGTCCTGATAGACTTCATCGGCATACTCCTCTGCGTGCAGCGATTCAATTGAGTCGGTGGTCTTCTCCTATCAACGTGTCTAGCCTGAAAAATGAAACGAGCGACTGTAGCTGTTCTGCCTGACCCGCAAGGCCGGTAGAGGTTGCGGCCACCATGCGGGCTTGTCCCGCAATCTCTTCGCTCGTCGCGCTGAACTCCTCGGATATGGAGGCGTTCTGCTGGATTACCGAATCGAGCTGGGCTATGGCCTTGTTAATCTGCTGTGCTCCGGAGTCCTGCTCTCTGCTCGCGACGCTTATTTCCTGTACGAGGTCCGCCGTTTTCTGTATGTCCGGGACGATGCCTTCCAGCAGCAACCCCGCGCGGTCGGCGATATCTACGCTTTTTTGCGACAAGACGGATATTTCTCCCGCAGCAACCTTGGATCGCTCGGCGAGCTTGCCTACTTCGCTGGCGACTACCGCGAAGCCTTTGCCGTGTTCGCCAGCCCTGGCCGCTTCTATGCTGGCGTTGAGGCTGAGCATGTTAGTCTGCCTGGCAATTTCTTCGATTATGGCAATTTTGTCAGCGATCTGGCGCATCGCGTCTACCGTCTCCCGTACAGCGGATAAGCCTTCGCGCGCATCGCTAGCCGCCTTGGACGATATCTTTTCTGTCTGGAATGAGTTGTCGGCGTTCTGCTTGATGTTTGCGCCCATCTGTTCGACGCTCGCCGAAACTTCTTCCGCGCTCGCGGCTTGCTCGGTGGCGCCCTGCGATAACTGCTGGCTCGAGTTTGCTATGCCGTCTATGCCGGTGGACATCTGCCTGGCCGCTTCTGACAGGCGAGCCGAGTCGGTTATGAGCATCGCGCTCGTGTCCTGAACGTTTTCCATTACTTCGCGAAGCTTTGAAACGGTAGTTGCCAGCGACGAGACGAGCGTAGACGCTTCGTCACTGCCTCGCATCATGCGCTCGTCGTACTCGTCTGCGAGCGAGCCGGAAGCCAGGTCTACGACTCTGGCCGCCGCGTACGCGAGGGGTCTGGAAATACGTCCGCCCATGATAACGGCTACGCTGACCATCGCCAGAGACAGGACCCCCGCTACGGCGATGATCATAAGGAGCGCCTTGCCCCGCACCGCGTCTGCCGCGGCGCGTTTCTTTGCCAGTACCGTATCTATGTCGTCGATATAATTACCAGTTCCTACAACCCAGTCAAAGCCAGGTGAATACGCGCTATAGCCACGTTTGGGCAGCGCTTCTGTCTCCCCGGCGCGGGGGAACCAGTAGTCTGTGTATCCTCCGCCAGACATCGCCGTTTCAATGATGGCGCGCACCAGCTCAAAACCGTTTACATCCTTGAGGGCGATGCGGTTGGTGCCTTCTGAAGCGCCGCCAAGCAGCACGACGTTGTTGCCAGCCGGGGTGTCCGCCCAGAAATAGCCATCGGCTCCGTAGCGCAGGTCCCTGAGAAGCGTTGTGGCCAGGGATGTAGCGGCGTTCTTTGTCAGACCGCCCTCGTCGCGTAGCCTGGCAATGCGCTCGAGCATCGATACCGCTGTTTCAACTTCGCCTTTAATGAGCCGGTCAAAGTCTTCACGAAGCGTTGTTTCCAAGGATGAGAGCTGCTCGTCTATAGAAGATCTGAGGATAGAGACAAAAACAATCGACAAACCCGCCGCTACGACAAGAGCAGCCGCGGCCGCCAACACTACTATTCTGGCTCTGATCGATTTCATAATCGCTGCTCCGTTTCATCGCAGGGGGAATCTTACACAGAGCTATCAATGATATGGATGCGGGCTCTGTTGTCAAGGTTGGCGGAAATGCAAGGCCTATGCCATGTTCTGGTTTGTGTCTAAGACAGCAAGTCGCGGTCTTCCGCGTACTCTTCGCCGCGTACGTCCCTGAACAGTCTGACGAGGCCTTCAACGGTAGCGCTGGCTTTGTCTTCTCCGGCGATATCGGCGACGATGCCGCCTTCGTGCATCATGATGAGCCTGTCACCGTCCGCCAGAGCGCGGCGCATATCGTGGGTAACCATCAGCGCTGTAAGGCGGTAGTCGCGGATGAACCGACGCGTCAGAGCCATCACGATGTCGGCGTTGCGCGGGTCGAGGGCGGCGGTATGCTCGTCGAGCAGCAGTACTGATGGTTCCGTCATCGCCGCCATCAGCAGGGCCAGCGCCTGGCGTTGCCCCCCAGACAGCCTGGATACATTTTCCTCGGTGCGGTTTTCAAGCCCCATGCCTAGTTCCGCGAGGCGTTCTACGAGACGCCGCTTGAGCGACGCGGGTTTGGCGGGTAGAAGGCGGCGGGGGCCTTTGCGGCTGGCCAGCGCCATATTGTCTATAACGGTCATGTCCGGAGCTGTGCCGGCGGACGGATCCTGGCGTACCCGCCCGACGATCCGCGCGCGCCGATACTCCGGGTCGCCAGAGCGGTCGACGCCGTCAAGGACGATGCGCCCCGCCGCGGTGGGGACAGAGCCGGCTATCGCGTTGAGCAGCGTCGTTTTTCCGGCGCCGTTGGAGCCGATTACAGAAATCCACTGCCCTCTGGGTACGTTGATCGACAGCCCGTCTATTGCCGCTCTCTCGTCGGGCGTGCCCGGATTGAAGACTACCGTCAGTCTTTCAACAACAATCAACTGATGCTCCTCGCCGCCGCCGCTGCCAGCCCGCGCCGCGCCTTGTTTTCCGCCTTGAGCCGTCCTGCCGCTACTGCGCCAACGACCAGGACCGCCGTTACTATCCTGAGGTCGTTGGGGCTCATGCCTATTAGGTAGCCGTATTTGCGCCCGGCAAACATGATGGCACGAAACGCGATGGAGCCTATGATCACGCGTACCAGCTGAACCTCTATCCTGTTGGAGTGAAAGAGAAACTCTCCTACCATGACGCTCGCCAAGCCGGCGGCTACTATGCCGGAGCCAAAATTGACGTCGGCAAAGCCCTGATACGATGCGGCGAGTCCTCCGGACAAACCGCACAGAGCCCCGGAAAGGGCTACGCCGGAGGTTCGCAGCAGCGCGGGATTGGATCCCGCGGCCACGACGACGGCTTCGTTGTCACCAAGGGCTCCCATCGCGATGCCGGCTTCAGTAGAGAAGAACAGCGCTAGCAGGGACAGAGCTCCCGCGGTTACGAGCGCGAAAAACAGCGCTGACGACAGCTCGCGCGTACCGGGCAGCAGGCTGTACGCGGCGTCCATCACCGGATTGTTGGTTATAAGCGGCAAGTTGGCCTTGCCACCGAGCACGCGCAGGTTTACAGACCACAAGCCCGTCATGACGACGATGCCCGCGAGCAGCGATGGTACCTTGAGCGTCGCGTACATGGTTCCGGTGGCAGCGCCGGCCAGACCCCCGGCCACGAAGGCTCCGGTCAGCGCGACGAACGGGTGTGCTCCCGAAGAAATGAGCGCGGCCGCGGTGGCGGCGCCGAGCGGAAAAGCTCCCTCGGCGGTCAGGTCTGGAAAATCCAGGATGCGGAACGACACGAAGACGCCGAGAGCCATGATGCCATATACGAGGCCTTCGACGAGGATGGCCTCTGTCACCGAGTCTTCCTCTCCACGGCGCCGTTTCGAATGAGGACGGTAGCCTGGGCGATCATGTCTGTGCTTGGGGTAAGGCCCAGCTTGGCCGCTACGTCGAGGTTGAGCACGAGGCTCTTTTCTTCCGGCGCGCTCGGGAAGTACGTCGGGATGGCGCCAGGCTTCTCTCCGCCGAGGATGCGCGCGACTATGCGTCCGGTCGCCCTTCCCATCTGGTAGTAGTCAAAGCCTACCGCGGCGAGGACGGGTACCGTCTCGGCGCTCGTCGGGTCTGCCGTTACGAGGGGCAGCTTCTTCTGCAGGCAAACTTCGGCTACGGCGCTGACAGCCGAGAAGACGGTATTGTCGTTGCCAAGGTACAAGCCGTCGATCCTGTCGGCTATGGACAGCACGGCGGTTCTGACTTCTGCGGAGTTGGCTACGGTGGATTCGACGAGCACTACCCCGTGGTCGTCGCACCAGGCTCGTACGAGCTCGGCGAGCTTTACCGAGTTGGCCTCGCCCGCGTTGTACACGTGACCAAGCTTCTGTATGGGCCTGAGCGCGGTAAGGAGGTCCAGCTGGGCGGCTACGGGAGTCATGTCGGAGGTGCCCGTAACGTTGGCACCACCACCGTCGTACGACGATACGAGATCGGCGGCTACCGGGTCGGTTACCGCGCAGAACACGACCGGCGTATCCTTGATGGCGCTGGCGAGGGCTTGCGCCGTTGGTGTCGCGATGCCAACGGCTACGGTCGCGCCGTCAGACTTGAACTTGCGGGCTATTTGGGCGGCGGTAGCCATGTCCGCGTTGGCGTTCTGCAGGTCAAAAATGACCCCTGGAATGGTAGCGGTCAATTCGTCTACAACACCTTTTTCCAGGTCGTCGAGAGCCGGGTGGGCTACGAACTTCGCGACGCCAACTCGTGGCGCGGTCGCGGTGGAAACCGGGGTTGTTCCTGACTTCGGTATGAAAAAGGCGGCGATGGCCGCGAATGCTATCGCGACGACGATGAGCATGGTGCGCTTGTGCATGCTGGTTCTCCCAATTGCGTATCTATGAATAGAAACTTTGCTGAGAATACACGACCTTCAGCGTTGCGTCAAGCCAGGGCTTGTAGCTATTCTGAACCGATATTTCTATTGTTGAAACGAGCGCTCGGTATCTGAGATATAATCAATGACAAGCGGCGAAAATGGCTCTATACTGTTGCTATATGGAGAATACACGCGCATGAATGATGAATCCGGGCTGGTAGCCGCCAATCTCGGCGAGATGGCTCGCGTGCTGTCAAAGGCAGATGATGCCGAGCTTATCGAAGAGTTCCTCTACAGCCTGTTTACCAAAGCGGAGGCTGACGAGATAGCCAAGCGCTGGGCGCTGGTCAAGCGCATAGCCGAGGGTGTGCCGCAACGCGCCATCGCCGCGGAGCTCGGGCTGTCGCTCTGCAAGATTACGAGGGGTTCCCGGGAGCTTAAAAAGGAAGACTCGGCATTCAAGAAGATGCTGGCTATCGCGGGCTACTCGGTGGTGGAGAAAAAACGCAAGAAGCGCTAGCGCTTCTTGCGTTCTGGCCGTAGTACATCAGCGAATCGTGACGCTCTCGATGACAACGTCATCCTTGGGCACGTCCTGGTGGGGGTACCGCGAGCCGGTTTCAACCCGGGCGATGGCGTCCACCACGTCCATGCCGGAGCTTACGGTACCGAACGCGCAGTATCCCCAGCCGGCCGGGTCTTTGGATCGGTGATTGAGCGGCTTGTTGTCTACGACGTTGATAAAAAACTGGCTGGTAGCGCTGTGCGGGTCGGAGGTTCTGGCCATCGCGATGGAACCCCGGCTGTTTGGCACGCCGTTGTCGGCTTCGTTCTTGATGGGCTTTCTGGTTTCTTTTTCTTTCATGCCGGGTTCCATCCCGCCGCCCTGGATCATGAAGCCGGGGATGACGCGGTGGAAAATGGTATTTGCGTAAAATCCCGCGTTGACGTACTCGGTAAAATTGGTGACGGTGTCGGGGCTCTTGTCGGCGAACAGTTCGACGTCAAACGAGCCGAGGCTCGTCTTGAACGATGCTATTGGGTTTGGCATTGGCAGACTCCTTTCGGGTGTCCGCGCCAGTGTACGGCGCGATGGGTATCAGACTAACCCGCACCAGCCGCGATGGGCAATACTGGCACGGCGTGGAGATGCAATAATGGGAATAGCAGGATGAGCGCATGAACGATGACGAATATACACGGTTTGTGGCGCTTCGCGACTCGTTTAGGCGACGGGTGGCGGAGTGGTCCGCGGCTCTGCCCGCTCTCGCGGACGCGCAGCGCGCGCTGGCGAGCGATGTGGGTGATTCATACCGGCTTGATACTCCCATAGTCTACAACCGCGCGCTCGATGATATAGGGCCAGAAGCGAACATCTCGTGGGTAGTAGTCGCTGACAATCCTGGCAAGCGCGAACAGGAAGCCGGCATGAATCGCTACCTGGTGGGCCGCTCTGGGTTGATGGCTGAGCGCTTCTTTTCGCGCGAGCTCGGCGTTGACTTCAGGCGTGAGGTGGCCATAATCAACAAGACGCCCGTGCATACCCCCAAGACGGCGCAGCTCAGAAAGCTCGCGAAACTCTACCCGGAAGCGCGCCCTGTGCTGGAAGACAGCCAGCGTTTCATGGCGTCGCTGGTTGCGGAATTACAGCGATGCTTTGGCGCGCGCGTCTGGGTAATGGGGCTGTCGGAGGTTCGGGTGGGTGGTCTGTTTGGTTCGTGGCAGGAAGAGCTGGTAGCTGCGTACGAGCGGGCGGGCAAAGACTACGCCCGGCGGCTGTACGGCTACAACCACTTTTCCATGGGTAGCTTTTCTACAGACCTCAAGAGACGGCGCAGGGAGGGAGAAACAGTGGAGGCGGCGGTGCTTCGCATTGGCGCGGAAAACCGGGAGCGCATCCTGGGCGGCTCAGGGTTCACTCGTCTGCATTGACCAGAACATAAGGCAAGCCGGCCGCGACAAGCCGTTGTTCGAGTCCGTTGCGCTCGTCAGCACCTGGTGTCCCGTGCGCGAGCCACAGCTCCACCACGCCGTCGCTCCTCAACCCGCAGGCCGCCCAGATGCCGCCCTGGGAGCTGTCGGGCTCGTCGTTGTCGTTCTGTTGCGCTGGCAGCCCGACGCCGAGTCTGCTCAGCGAAATTGCTGCATCCCGGGAGCTCATACCCGTGCCCAGCGCGAATGTAACCGTACTGTAGGTTTGTTCGGATAATTCTTTCATATATGTCATGCTTACAGGATATTTTTATTGTCTATAAGCGAATTGTCAACAAGGCAACGCCCGTCTAGCATCGTTGTCTCGGTGAAACGATGACAGAACTGCACGCGCTTATGGCCAGAAACCTAAAGACACTGCGGGCGTACCGCAACCTTACGCAAGACGGCCTAGCGGAGGCGGCGGGATTGTCCAAGAACTACATCGCGGAGATAGAAACTGAACGAAAGTATCCTTCTCCCGACGCGCACGTACGGCTAGCCTGTGCTCTCGGGGTCAAACCATACCAGTTGCTGCTCGAAGCGGGAGCCTCGAGCGGCGTTGCAGTGATAGGCGACGTGCGGGAGCTGCTCGTGCGCGAACTTACCGAGGCTGTTGACAGGCA
>JAFGUM010000161.1 GCA_016938515.1 Spirochaetales bacterium
ATGATGAACCCGGTAGCCGAGAGACTTACCGGATGGACGCTGGAAAAAGCCCGGGGCAAACCGCTTGCGGAGGTTTTCCGCATCGTCAACGCCGACACCCGCGCTCCCTGCGCCAACCCGGTACAAAAAGTGCTCGTCGAAGGGGCCATCGTGGAGCTGGCCAACCACACGATTCTGCTCTCCGCTGACGGGCTGGAGTTCCAGATATCAGATTCCGCAGCGCCTATCAAGGACGATAGCGGAGCCATCATCGGCATAGTCCTCGTGTTCCGGGACACGACGTGCGAGTACGTCGTCCGTCAGGAAATCAGCGAGACGAGGAGCATCCTGGAAAGCACGATGAACGCGATCCCCGACCCGATAGGCGTGCTGGACGATGACTACACCGTTATACGGTACAACAGCGCCGGCTATCGAGCGCTCGGTGTTGGCCCCAAAGAAGCCATAGGCAAAAAGTGCTATCAGCTCTTTGGCAAGAACAGCCCCTGCGAATTATGCGCCGTAAAGGAAAGCTACCGCACACGCACGAAGCAGTACGTCCAAGTATACCAGGACTCGCTGGGCATGTGGGTGGATCTTCGAGCCTATCCTGTCTTGGATGAGAGCGGCTCTGTGGTCAAGATGATAGAGCACTTTCATGACGTATCCGACTACAAGCGTCTGGAGGGGGAGCTCCGTACCAGTGAGGAACGACTGGCCCTGGCTTTGAAGGGCACCACGGCTGGGGTCTGGGACTGGGACATGGTCAACGACGTTGTCTACTTTTCTCCAATGTGGAAAGCCATGCTCGGCTACGAGGACCACGAGGTCGAGAATACCTTCATGGGCTGGAAGTCGCGCTGGCATCCCGACGACGCGGCTCGCATCGAACAGGCCGTAACTGATTTTCTTGCGGGCAAAACCGCGGTCTACGAGATAGAGCACCGGCTCCGGCACAAAGATGGCAGCTGGCGCTGGATTTTAACGCGAGGCGACATCATCAAAGACGAATCAGGCCAGCCGGTGCGCTGGGTGGGAACCAATATTGACCTGACGCACAACAAGCAAATGGAAGCGGAGATAGCCGACAAGAACGAGTTCCTTGAATCAATCCTGAAGACGACCAGGGATGGCTTCTGGCTGATGGACACCCATGGCGTGTTCAGCAGGGTAAACGACGCGTACCTGGCAATGTCGGGGTACAGCCGCGACGAGTTCCTGGCTCTGGGCATCAAGGATATAGACGTGGACGAGCACCCCGACGAAACCGCCGCGAGGGTAGCCAGGATCATGGAAACGAAACAAGAGCTTTTCCAGAGCCGCCACCGCCGCAAAGACGGCAGCCTCATGGACGTCGAGATTTCGGCGGCGTACCTCACCGAAGGGGACGGTGTCTTTGTCTGCTTCTGCCGCGACATAACAGACCGCAAACGGGACGAAAAGCGCATCCTGAGCCTGCTCAGCGAAAAGAGCATGCTGCTGCAAGAGACGCACCACCGCATCAAGAACGACATGCATACGATACAGAGCCTCCTGTCTATGCAGGCAGACGCCAGCCCGGATGCCCACAGCGCCGACGTCATCCGGGACGCAGCTGTACGGCTTAAAAGCATGATGATGCTCTACGACAAGCTGTACAGAACCGAAAGCTTCGAAACACTCGGCGTAGACGAGTTTTTGCGGCCTCTTATAGGAGAGATCGTCGGGGTCTTCCGCGCCGACCCTCCGGTGGTCACGAGCATCGCCATAGACGAGCTCAGATTGGGCCGCAAGAAGCTGTCCCCCCTGGGCATCATCCTGAACGAGCTCGTAACCAACTCCATGAAGTACGCGTTTGCCGGCATACGCTCTCCTGAAATTAGCGTAACGGTTACGAAACGCGACAACAGGATGATCCTTGAATACGCGGACAACGGCGTAGGGCTACCGGAAACCATCCGGGTAGATAATTCTCCGGGCTTCGGATTGCAGCTCATCGTGCTGCTCGTCGAGCAACTGGAAGGAACGTTGCGGGTTGAGCGAACCGGGGGCACGCGCTTCGTCATCGACATACAAGCGTAACAGGGCATTTTGTGTTGACCGCTCGGGCAGGCTGCTCTATAGTGGGGCGTCGACCGTGAATGCTGTCGGCACGACCCGTTGTGGTCTGTAGTATCATACTATACATATCTCCGAACCCTGGGGGCTTCCTCCGTCGCGTACGCGCGTGAGCAGCCGCCAGGGGCACTGGGTGGTGATGGAAACGTCGCCGCCTCCCGTCCGGCCACAGCACCCGCCCAGGATGCCGCGGCCATGGGACATTGGAAAGGGGATTCCATGCACCTCTTCTCAAAACGGACGCTGGTCCGCTCAGGCGTTCTATCAG
>JAFGUM010000162.1 GCA_016938515.1 Spirochaetales bacterium
GGAGGCACGGAGCCAGCGCGAGCAGTGCGGAGCGCTGGGAGAAGAGTAACAAAGAGGATAAGAGAATTAGAGGGAAGAAAGAGAAGATGATTGGGGGAGGATAAGATATGATAATAATATCTTGTTTATCTTCTTCCATCTTGTTCATCTTGTTCTGGATTTGGGTTTCTGGGGCTATTCCGTGGTTGCGTTTTTGTATTACAAGCTAATTTGGAGGGTATATGGCAGGGGACCGGTGGTTTGCAAGCGATAACAACGCGACTATACATCCACGAATCATGGATGCCCTGGTGCGGGCCAACCGTGGGCACGCAGTGGGATACGGCGACGATCCCGATACAGCCAGGGCGGAAGCGACTGTAGCGGCCGCCTTCGGCGCTGGGGCCACGGTGCGCTTCGTGCTCAACGGTACCGGCGCCAACGTCTACGCGTTAGGCTGCTTCGCCGGCCAGGGAGACGCTGTTATGTGCTCTGACTGCGCGCATATACTGGTGGACGAGACGGGCGCGCCGACGGCGACGCTCGGCGTCCAGCTGGTACCGGTGGAGACCAGGGACGGCAAGGTACAGCCGCGCGCCTTGGTCGAAGCGCTGCGCGACCATGACGACGTGCACAAGCCCCGCCCGGCGCTGCTGTCGCTCAGCCAGCCCACCGAGGTGGGTACTGTCTATAGCCTCGACGAACTGGCCGCGCTGTGCCGACTTGCCCACGAAGCCGGCATGGCCGTGCACATAGACGGCGCCAGGCTGTCCAACGCCGCGGTCGCGCTCGGCACCGGTCCCGCCGAAGCGGCAATGTTCGCGTCAGACGCGAACGGCAAGGGCGACAGGGGCGCGGACGTAGTCTGTTTCGGCGGCACCAAGAACGGCCTCATGTTCGGCGAGGCAGTCGTTTTTGCCCCTCGTGAAACGGGGGTCGCCGAAGGTAACGCGTACCCGGATACGGCCAGGCTGCGCAAGACGCGATTGCAGCTGGCCAGCAAGATGCGCTTCATCGCTGCCCAGTTCGAAGAGTACATGAGCGGTGACCTATGGCGAGAATGCGCTAAACTGGCCAACGATTCTGCGGCCCGTCTCGCCGCCGGCCTGGAACAGCGGGGTATCACCCCCGTGTACCCGGTGCAGACCAACGGCGTTTTCCTGCGGCTTCCGTCTCCCGTTGTAGAGCAGATGCGGCAGAAACGCTTTTTCTACGACTGGGAGGGAGGCGCCGTCCGCTGGATGGCCAGCTGGGACACCAGCGACGACGACGTTGAGGGTCTCTTGTCCGACCTGGACGAAGCGCTGGCGGGTTACGCGGCGGCTGGCGGCGCCGACGCCGACCTGCCGGAACTCCTGCATGAAAAAGAAACGAATATCATAGCGGGCCGCGAGCTGCTAAGGTCCAACTGGCACACCCTCGACCGGTACAAGAGCGACGAGGACCGCGGCTTGCCTCCGCCGCCATTCACGCGACCCGCGCCGGATGGCGCGGCAGCGGTCGCCCTGCCCGACCCCGTGGCCACCGACCTTGGCGGCAAGAGCTTCCGCGACATCACGGCCACGAGGCGGTCGCGCCGCAAGTACAAGCCAGAGCCGATCAGCCTCGAGGAGCTGTCGTTCCTGCTGTGGAGTTGCGCCGGCGTCAAGACGGTGCGCGGGGTCAACGCGTTCCGCACCGTTCCGTCGGGCGGCTGCCGTCATCCGCTGGATCTTCTGGTCTACGCCCGGAGGGTCGAAGGACTTCAGCCAGGGCTGTACCGCTTCATGGCGGTGGATAGGTCGCTGGCGCTCGTCAAACCCGCAGCGATCGTTCCCGGGGCAGACCCTGCCAAGAATGGCTTCCTCGAGCTAGACGCCGAGATGGACGCCGGGCTCGCAGGCCAGCTCTGGAACTGCGCGGCGATGTTCGTATGGACCGCCGTGCCCTACCGCACC
Organism: Spirochaetales bacterium; assembly: GCA_016938515.1. Lineage (GTDB taxonomy): Bacteria > Spirochaetota > Spirochaetia > Treponematales > UBA12059 > SZUA-370. Next base: position 1,917 of record JAFGUM010000162.1, read on the forward strand.
GAGTGGCGCTACACCGTGGCAGCAGCCAAGACCATCCTCTTGGACGCCGGTCACGCATGCCAGGCGCTGTACGGCGCGTGCGAAGCGCAGGGCTTGGGCACCTGCGCCCAGGCTGCCTATAACCAGGAAAAACTGGACCGCGCGCTGGGACTAGACGGCACGGACGAGTTCGCGGTATATGCGGCTCCGGTGGGAAGGGTATAGATTGCCTTTCTGCTCAGTCGACGTACATCTCGCGTATCAGCGCCTTCAGGTCGGCAGCTTGGACATCGTCGAGGGAGCCAGCTTTTGAAAGCAGTCTGGATTTGTCAATGACACGGATCTGATCGACACATACCTGGCCAGGCGTTCCCGAAAAGGTAATTGAAAGCCTGAACGGCCAGGATCTCACAACGCTCGTCATCGGCATGACGACGACGGTTGCGAGAGCCGAGTTGAGTTCATCGGGAGAGACTACGACGCACGGCCTCTTTTTTGCATACTCGCTTCCGCGTACGGGGTCCAAGTCAGTCCACCATATTTCGAACCGACCTACCACGGTTCACCGTCGATCACATCGTCTTCCAGCACATCCGGGATCAGGAGTGCATCGTCTTCTGCTGCATGTGCCGCCAACGCAGCCTCCACCCAACCGTCTCTCGGTTTTCTCGCCGGAAACAGGGTAAGAGAATGCTCACCGACTACTGCTTCGACCTTGTCCTGGAATCCAAGACGCTCGAGCAATTCCTTGGGAAGCCGCAGACCCCGGCTATTTCCGATCCTGACAATTGACAACTCCATCTCTGCCTCCGTAATTACCTGTGATTACAGAATACGGCACCCAGACAGTAAAAACAAGTAAAATGCTGTAGATCGCCTCTAGCTGCGCACGTACGGTACCGTGCCCGCTCGACTGTCGCGGCTCTCTAGGGTATCATGGACGGGCGACACATCGCCAGCAAGGACGCACCATGCCCGTTCCCGTTTACTACCTTGACGCCAGAGCCAACAGCACAGGCACCAGCGCGCTGTCGAAGATCCGAGCTCTGCTCGCCAAGCTCGTCAAGGAGTCTCCCGACGCCGTGCGCGCCCACGACCTGTGCGCCATAAAGATTCACTTCGGCGAAGTGGGCAACGACGCGTACATCAGCCCCGTCTTCGCGAAAGCCGCGTCGGACGCCGCTCGTCAAGCCGGCGCCAAGCCGTTCTTCGCCGACACCAACACGCTGTACACGGGGTCGCGCTCCAACGCCGTAGACCACCTTGAGACTGCCATAGCCCACGGCTTCGTGCCGGAGGTGTGCGGAGCTCCCGTCGTAATCGCCGACGGCCTCAGGAGCGACGACTGGCGCGAGGTGGAACTTCCTAGTGCGTGTACCAGATTCAAGACAGCCAAGATTGCCAGCGGATTCCTTGCCGCCGACAGCATGATCGTGCTGTCCCACGTAAAAGGCCACGAAATGGCCGGCTTCGGCGGCGCCATTAAAAACCTCGCCATGGGCTGCGCTCCCGCCGCCGGCAAGCGCGATCAGCACTGCGTTAAATTCCAGGTGCACGATAAAAAATGCATATCCTGCGGTCGCTGCGTCGCCGTGTGTCCCACAGGTGCCGCAACCATACCGGTCGGCAAGGGCGCCAAGGCGCGCATCGACAAGGCAATGTGCATCGGCTGCGGCGAATGCCTCGCGCACTGCGCCCCCAAGGCCATCAGCATGGACTGGAGCGTCGGACTCGACGAGTTTACAGAAAAAATGACCGAGTACGCCCTCGGCGCGCTAAACGGCAAGGCTGGCCGCGCTCTCTTCGTCAACATCGTGACGAAGGTCGTGCCCCTGTGCGACTGCGCCCCGTGGAGCGACCTGCCCGTGGTGCCCGACGTGGGCTTCCTGGCCAGCACCGACCCCGTGGCCATAGACCAGGCCGCTTTCGACCTCGTCAAGGCCGCACCGGTGTGGCCAGGCTCCGCGCTCGACGGCAAGGCCAGCGCTGGCGACGACAAGTTTACTGCGATGCACCCGGAAACTCTGTCGGAACTGCAGATGAGCCACGGCCAACTCATCGGCCTCGGGTCGCGAGACTACGAGCTCGTGCGGTTGTAGTGGCAACCAGCGCTCGTCCAGCAGGGACGGGTACACTATGCAATTCTGGTCTACTACCAGTGAAAATACGTTGAATTTTCACTGGTCACCCATTAGAATAACGACATGATTCATAGGGACATTGAGGATACAATCGATCCATGGCTGGGGCGCGACAAGATAATCATCCTGCGGGGCGCCAGACAGGTCGGCAAGACGACCATCCTCAAAAGCATCAAGGCGAGGCTCCAGGAGCGCGGTGAACACGTGCGCTACATAGCGGCAGACCTGGATTTCGCTGATCCCGCCTTTGGCGATCCCCGGCTCTTTTTGTTGCGGCTGGGCGATCTATTCGCCGGCTCCAGTGGGGTCGTGCTGATAGACGAGTTCCAGACCATTCCACAAGCCGGGTTGTTCCTCAAGACTATACATGATCAGGCGAAGGATCGGTATCGATTCATCGTGACTGGCTCGTCCAGCCTTGAACTCACGACGAGTGCCGAGGCTCTTACTGGCCGCAAGGTAGAATTTGTCGTCCGACCATTTTCGCTCCGTGAATTCGTCAGAGCACGCGGTACCGACCTTCCGGACAGGCTCCTTGATCCGCACGACACAGCCGCCCTGAGCGACCACGCAGCACTGTACGGTGTAACGCTCAAGGCACTCTATGCCGAATAC
>JAFGUM010000163.1 GCA_016938515.1 Spirochaetales bacterium
ACTATTCTCGCTGCATGATAGATACGTACCTGTTCTGCGACTGGGATGAAGCGCCCGACGCCATGGACTTTGAGTTGCCGTACGGGGAAATTCTCGGCCGCGTTGCCGAGCTGGTGGCGTCGCTGGCTCCGGAGCGCTGCGACAGCGCCGACCCCAGGTGCTGGAACGCGGCGCTCAACCTGTTTGTGCTGGCACCGGCGCTGGTCAACGTAGCCCTCAACTACTCGGTGTGCATCCAGTTTGGGCTGCCGTTGCATCCTACGGTGTACTTTGAGATGGATAGAGACGCTCACCAGCCTGGCCGTTATGGCGCGGATCTGGAAGAAAGCGCTTTTGAAACGCTCAGGCAGGCAATAGCACTGGCCAGGGCCGCGTACAGGCTGGATCGGGGGTTTGGGGAGGCAGCCGCGAAGTACCGCGTGGGTCTGGCCCACGGGCTCGCGGGATTCGTGTACACCTCGAAACGCGACAAGTATACCTGGCGCGCTGCAGAACCGGCAAAGGTACGCTCGCTGGCCGCGTCGGTACTCGGTCGCGGACGACCCAGGCTTGCCCTCGGTGCCGCGCACGGCTCCATCATGGCCGGCCTCCTGCTAGCCGAGTTGCTGTCGTGCGATCTGTGGTTCCTGCGCTTCAGCATGTTCAAGCGAAATGACGCGACACCCGTTGTTTCAGCGCGCGACGAGCGGCTGCTCCGTTCGTATGGAGACGGGTCGGACGTACTCGTGTTCGACGAGGACTCGGCGTCCGGCACGACCCTGTCCATCCTGTCGTCACGCGTGCGCGAAATTTCTCCCCGGGCCAGAACAGGCGCGGTAATCAGGCACCAGAGCTCTTCGTTCAGGCCGGATCACGTGGGCAAGACCTGGTGGGACTGATGAGCCAGGTACGGTGAGGGTGCCCATGGTAGCCTTCGGGAATCGTCTGATCGCTGATATCCCGCACGCGTGCCCCGGGTAGAAGCGCGGTGTCCATGCGCAGGCTTTTCGCGTTGGTTGAAAAAAGCAGTGTTCCTTCCGGCGCCAGTACCGCCATCGCGTCGCTCACCAGGAGCGGCCACTGCCGTACTACATCCAGAAAACCCGCCATCTTGCTCGAGTTGGAAAAGGTCGGCGGATCAAGGACGACTATATCAAAGCGCTCACCTCGGGATGCGGCGTCGGCAAGGTAGACGGAAACGTCTGCCCTCACCCCCCGGTAGCGGCCATCATCGAAACCGTTGATACTCACGTTCTTCTCTGCCCACGCCAGATAGGTTCTGGATAGATCAACGCCTACAACTGCAGACGCTCCTCCGGCAAGCGCGTACACAGAGAAGCTACCCGTGTAACAGAACAGATTGAGTACGCGAACGCCGGCAGCCATGCCCCGCACGATGGAGCGCGCCTTCTGATGATCCAGAAACAGTCCCGTGTCTATGTATTCGTCAAGATTTACCATGAATGACAGGCCGTTTTCGCGAACCACGAACCCTGGAGATTCAGAAGAGCGAGACGCCCGCGTACCCTCAATCCCGGCCTTCTCGTCAGCGCGAACGCGCTCGTACTGTTCGTCTACACCCAGCTTGCGCCTTGTTTTGACGCGTACTGACGCGGCATCGATACACAGCGCAGCGGCCGCGGCTTCAACCATGAGTCCGAGCCAGAGCCGCTCCTCGTCTTCGGGCTTTTCGTAGGGGCGTTCGTAGAGGTACAGAACCGCTGCGCTGCCGTAGCGGTCTACAGATAGCGGAACCTCCGGGATGTCGCGGTCGTAGACCCGGTAACAATCGCTGTTGGCGCGCCGCGCCAGCTTGCCGAGGTGCCTGTCTCGTTTGGCTACGCGGTTGCAAAAAAAACGCGCCTGCTCCAGGTCCTTCTCAGATGGCATCGCCCATGAAGGAAGCGCTCTTGATACGGCGCTTTACGGAGAGCATGGCGTAGCCGGACGACAGATCCTCGTTCTGTACCACCACGTCGTCGGGAACCTTGAGCTTGACGTTGGTAAAGTTCCATATCGCCTTGATGCCAGCTTCCAGGAGCTTGGTGGTTACATCCTGAGCCGTGTCAGATGGCACGGTAAGGATGGCGACTGAAACACCGAGTTCTGGGATGCGCGTGGAGAGATCGTCGAGCTGGTACACGGGTATGTCCCGGATTTTTGATCCAGCTTTGGACTTGTCGGCGTCAAAAGCCGCCACGATATACAAGCCGTGCTGCCTGAAACCGGGAAACCCGCTCAACGCGCTACCGAGATTACCTGCGCCCACGACTACCGCTTCTACCCGATTGTTCCAGTTGAGGTACGATTCGATGGCGGTGATGAGCGGGGCTACCGGATAGCCTCGCTTTGGCTTGCCGGTGATACCCGTTATTGACAGGTCTTTTCTTACCTGTATTGGCTCAAGGTTGAGCTCATTCGCTATCAGCGTTCCAGAAATGTACTCATCACCGTGTGCCAGGCTTTGCCTGACTATCAACAGGTACGAAGGCAACCTCCGCACAGAAGGAGCGTACGAAACTTTACACTTGGCCATGCGATACCTCTCATGCGATATTTGTATTACGGGCTCACCACGAAGCGCCTGCCTCCGGAACAGCCCCTCCCACGCTCGCCACAGTGCGCAAAACAGACAGGAGCCTGCTATCGGGGCGGGCTTCCCAGCGTGAAAGCATTATTGTACGATAGCGGCAAATCATTATTAAAGTCAAGAAATATCAATATAGCACGTGCCGGAGCGCCAAGAATAATCGCCCCGAATCCTTTAAAATAAAGAGGCTCCGTGGAAAAAGGAGGTAAACCACGGAGCCAAGGCGTAGCTCACAACGTGGCTACCGAATAAATATACAGGCTATGCATACTTTATGCAAGTACTCTGCGGTTTTGAAATCGGCTCATTGGCTCTTTCATTAGCGCAAAAAACATAGTACGCTGATCGTAGTGGAACGATGTCGGTCACCAGACTGACGTACCTGGCCATAAAGCGACTATACTCTACCCGTAACAACGGCTATCAGGTGCTGTGGGTACCAGCGGGAGCAACCATTGAGAATGACCACAAAAGGGCGTTATGCGCTACGCGCGTCCATCGCCCTGGCGCAGATGAGCGAGGGAACGAAGCCCGTTTCGATAAAAACCATTTCCTCGAGTGAGAACATATCTCCGGAATTCCTAGAGCAGATATTCTTCAAGCTCAGGAAGACCGGCCTTATCTCCTCGGTGCGGGGGCCAGGCGGCGGCTTTTACTTTTCACGGCCACTAGCCGAGATATCCCTGAAAGATATCGTAGACGCGTCGGGCGAAGGCGTAGAACTCGCCGCCTGCGCCTGCGGCATAGCCGATGTCTGCGACCGCATGGATACCTGCCTAGCCGGGGCTGTCTGGCGCGACCTCGCGGTACACATAGACCAGTTCCTCATCAACACGTCACTCGCAGATATTATAAGCAAGTACAGCAAGAGCTGAGGGCTGCCTCATTCAGCGTCGGCGTAGGCTTCCATTTCGGCACGCTGCTCGCCGTTTATCAGTCCCAGTTCTTCACACATGGCAAAGAGCTCGCGCACGTGTACGAAGGCGCGTAGCCGCACACCCACCGCGTCCATGTCACGCCGGCCCTGAGCGCCACGCTCCATGAGAACGACGAGGTCTTCCACGACAAGGCCCTCGCCGCGGAGTATGTCTATGGCTTCCAGCTTGGACGCGCCCGTCGTTATGAGGTCGTCAAGGAGGAGTACGCGCTCGCCCGGAGCGTGCGCGCCTTCGACGCGTACGCCGGTTCCGTGGTCCTTGGCCGGCATCCGAGGCCATACCATCGGCACTCGCATCCTGAGCGACGTAGCGGTGGCGAGCGGCAGTGCTGCCGCCGGAATTCCGGCCAGCCTTGAGAAGCGGGCGTCACCCGCGGCCGCGACATACGCTGCCGCCACGTCGTCGAGCAGCGCGGGATCGGAAATGACGCGGCGCAGATCCACGTAAAATGGCGACACTTTGCCGCTCTTGAGCGTAAACGATCCCGTCTTGAAGCAACCAGATTCTATGAGGCCGCGCATGAGCCGCCGTTTAAGAGTCTCTCCACCGTCAAAGCCTACGCCCACTACACGGGTAGACGCCTCGCCGGCGCGTTTCATGGCTGTAACGAGCGCCAGGGCCGCCGCGGCAGGATCAGGTGCTTCAGCGACAGAACGCGCCGCGACGGGCAGGATACCCAGTCCGTCAGCCCGCGCCCCGGCGCGCCATGCTTCACCTATGTCGCCGCCCTGGGCGCCTATACCCGGCGCGAGGAGCCACGCAGCCGGCGCGGCGGCACGCACCGCGGCGAGGCCCGTGGGATCGTTGCCCGCCGCGACGAGCCCGACGCGGTCGGACCACGAAACACACTCTGACGCCACGAACGAGTACAGGGGCAGCCCACCTACGTTGATATCCTGGAACACACCGGCGCGGGGGTTGCTCGTCCGCGCCAGTACGAACACGCCCTTCTCCTGGTACGCAAGAAAGGGGTCTACGCTGTCGCGCCCCAGGTAGGGGCTGAGCGTTACGGCGTCCGCTCCTATCGTGTCAAAGCAGGCGCTGGCGTAGGCTTCGGCGGTAGAGCCGATATCGCCACGCTTGGCGTCCAGAATCACGGGCACGCCATCGGGAATATCGTGAACGAGCTGGATAAGCGCGTCTACGCCAGCTGCGCCATGCGCCTCGTAGAAGGCTGCGTTTGGCTTGAAGCACGCCGCGTACGGCAACGTCGCCTTGACGATGGCCATGGATCGCGCGTATAGATCGTGAGCTCCTTCACCTGGGCTCAGCCTCGGATCGAGTCCCACGCAGAGCAGTGTGCCCCGTTCCGCCCACGCCGCTTCCAGTTTCCGGTAAAAATCCACGTCGCACCCACTTTCCGCCCGAGCCTCTGTCTAGCCCAGCGTCGCGGAGCATAGCACAAAGATGATTTTTGAGTCAAAATGAGCTATACTTTTCGCATTGGTGTTATCAGCATATCCGTGGCCATGCTACGGCGACCCGCGCAAGGAGGTGTACGACCATGAAGAAAATAATGGCAATTATAATCGCTGCGAGCCTGGTGGCTTCAGCGGCTTTTGCAGAGGACGAATCGGCAGGCCTCGATTTTCAAGCCGGCATATCGCTGGGTACCGACGTTCTGGTCGATGCTTCCGGCGAGACTGAAACCTGGAACAGCCTGGGTTTCCAGCCTGACCTCGCCCTCGGTCCTTTTGGGCTGGGATTCGACTTTACCCTGCACTTCAAGTTGATGCCGAACCCGGATACCGCGTTGGAGATTTTCCCCGGCGACTGGTTGCCAGACTACGAAGGGTCAGGCAAAAACCTGCTTGACCTGTATCTGCCCAAAATCATGTACGTTCGCTACGGACAGCGCGGCGCGCCATTGTTCGCCAAGCTTGGTTCCATAGACGATCTTACGCTGGGCAACGGCTTTATCGTCGGTTCCTACTCCAACACCAAGTTTTTGCCAAGCCAGCGCATTTTTGGCCTGGATGTAGGCGTTGACGGAACCCTGTTCGATTTTCCGTACGTCGGTGTTGAACTTCTCACCGGCAACCTCGCGAGATTCGACGTAATCGGCGGCAGGCTGTTCGCGCGGCCGCTCGTTTCTACCGGCTTGCCGCTGCTCGAAGACCTGCAAGTTGGCGCGACCGTCGCCACGGACAGGCTGCCCGAACTGTACTCGGACACGGCTTCTGGCAGCGCGCCCGTCACCGTATACGGCGCGGACATCTTCATGCCTGTCATTAAAAGCGAGATTTTCCCGCTGGCGGCATTTACCGAGCTGGCCTTCGAGCCCGAGGGGCGCTCTGGCTTCATGGTTGGAGCCGGGGGCCGCCTCGCTGGCGTCATCACGTACGGCGCTCAGCTGCGATTGCTTGGTGCCGGGTTCCTGCCCGTCTACTTCGACGCCAACTACGACCTGTTCAGGGCAGACAAAGCCGCGCTGATGGAAACGGCGCCCACGGGAGACGGCTTCGCCGGCTGGCTCGCCAAAGCCGGTGCCAGCTTGTTTGAAGACAAGCTGTATTTCGACGTGTCGGTAGACGGCCCGTTCAAGGCCATACCCGTAGACGGCGACAGCGCGGCCGAGTACCCGCACCTCCGCGGAGTCGTGGGAATGACCGAAGGCATCATCGGTGGCTTCTTTGTAAATGGATCGTATGACAAGTACTTCCTGGGCAAGGCAAACGGATTCTTCGCTGACCTGGTGGACCCAAACGACGCGGTGATATCGGCCTCGTTCAACTACAAGACCGGAGCGGCGGTTTTCACGCTGCTGTACAATCTCACCTACAATCCCGACAGTGAGAATGGCTTCGACGTAACCTCGAGCCTGCAGAGCTCGATCAAATTCTGACGGCTAGAGGAGGAATCATTATGCGCTTCAAAATATCAGCATTGATCCTGGCACTCCTGATGGCAGGTACGGCACTGGCCGTGGCCCAGGCGCCCCAATCGCTTATTCTGGAATTCGTTGACGGAGACAACCTGGACGTCGTGTACCCCGATATGACTACGTACAGCTACTCCAACGGATCCATCCTCGAAGGAGACTCGATACCGGTTGGTGCCACCGTAAAGACCGGCGCCGGCACGAGCGTAGAGCTTCGTCTCACGCCCAACGGAACGATCGTCAAGCTGGCGAAGTTTACCAGCTTCAAAGTCGAGGGTCTCGCGACCCCCGAGCGTGACCAGAACGGGTTTACTCTCGTAGCCGGCAAGATCCGCGCAGTCGCGGCTGTTGGCTCGCAGTACAACATCTACACCGCCAATACGGTCGCCGGGGTGCGTGGCACCGACTTCTCGATGTCCTTTGCAGAAGGAGCCAAGGCTACGCTCCTCGTCGCAAAAGGCAAGGTGGAGTTTGGCGCTCGCGGTGAAGGTGACGCCATAGCCAACGCCATCATGGTAGGAGCCGGACAGTTCGCCGATTTCTTCCAGGGACTCGTGGCGGCTCCGTACACCGAGCAGCAGTTCTCGGAGGAATTCGAGGGGCTCGACATAGCGCCGGAGCGCATGCCCGTGCAGGCTGAAGATCCCGTAGTCGAGGAAGAGAAGACAGAAGAGGAAGAAACCTCTGGCCCGTCAGATTCGCTCGCTGCGGATATCGCGCCGGCGGAAGAGCCAGAAGCCGAGCCGGAAGCGCCCGCCGATGAGCCGAGCGAAGTGGAAAGCGCGGTAATGGACTGGCTTCGCGACGTGCTGGGCATGGAGATAGGTTCGGTTACCATCAATGGTGAAACCTGGGCCAAGGCCGTCATCCAGCCTACGTTTACCGTGGGCAAGCTTCGCACCGGCCTTTATATCCCGGTTATCTACAGTGAAAACCTGTTTGACCCCTCCACCTGGTACAAACCTGGTGGCAACGACGAGTGGTCGTTTGGAACAGACGTGGGATGGACAGAAGCAACGTGGCCCCAAGCCCTCCTGGACGCGGCAACTGATACCGCGCTCAAGATCAAGTTCCTCGAATACGGCAAGCCCCTCGTCGATCCCTTCTTCCTCAAGGTGGGCAACCTCGACAGCTTTACCATTGGCCACGGCCTTCTAATGCGTGACTACGCCAACGATGCGGATTTCCCGTCGGTGAGGCGCATAGGCCTCAACCTCGGCCTGGACCAGGGCGGCTGGGGCTTTGAAGCCATGACCAGCGATCTTACCACCAACGAGATATTCGGCGGACGCCTCTACGTGCGGCCAATTCCAGGCTTTAAGCTGGCTCTTGGCCTTTCCGGCGTGGCGGACCTGGTGCCGGCATCGGTGTACAATACGGTCGACGCGCCCAGCGCGGCGGCAACGTACGGCGACCCGGCCTTCATAGGCGCCGGGCTTGACCTCGACCTGCCCATCGTGACGAGCGACCTGCTCGGCATCAGGCTGTTCGCAGACGGCGCCGCGATGGTGCCCTACGTTCGCAACGCGTTTGAGTACGACGGCAACACGGGCGCCGCGGGGCTGCGCTACGACATGGTATACGCCAACGGCAACCTCAAGAACTGGGGCGCGTCATCCGGGCTCATAGGCAACGTGCTGTTCGTAGACTGGCGGCTGGAGTACCGCTACTACACCGGCGCCTTCACGCCAGCTTTCTTTGATTCCAGCTACGAGCGAAAGCGTTCAACACTGGTAGAAGAGTGGGCGTCATACCTGTCCGATCCTGATACCATAGACCAATCACCGTCGGTGATGGGCGTATACGGTGAAGGCGGGGCGTCAATTCTAGACGAAAAGCTCGCTTTCGAGCTGGGCTACTTCTGGCCCTGGTCAGCCGAAGCCACGACCCTCGGAGAGCAGCTGGCGGCTGCCGATGACTACCTCAAGGCAACACTCGTGGTTCAGAAGGGCCTGATTCCCGTTATAGACGTAGCGGGCTCCATATCGTACGAGCGCAAGAACTTTGCCCAGACGCTCGTCGGAGATATCGATGGCCTGTCATGGTTCGACGAGAACACGACGTTCTCCGGCGAACTGGCTTTCCCGGTGCCAGGCGCTCCTAACCTGGATCTGGCCTTCCTCGTATCCACGACGGTCGCGCGAGACGAGTTCGGCGATGTGGAGTACAGGGATGACGACCCGACAAAACCTGTCATCGTCCCGGCGATAACGCTGGAAACCCGCCTGCACTTCTAAATTATAGAAGCAGCATCCCTGGCCGCCCTCCAGGGCAGCCGGCCGCCCTCCGGGGCGGCCTTTTTTTTAACGCGCCGGTGGTGTATACCAAGTTTATGGAATCGCCACGCATCAGGGTTTTGCCTCCCGAAGTAGCCAAGCGCATCGCCGCCGGCGAGGTTATAGACAGGCCAGCGGCCGCGCTCAGGGAGTTGCTAGACAACGCCATAGATTCCGGGGCTTCCAGCATCATCGTGGAGCTGGAGGGCGGCGGCATAGACAGAGTACGCGTCTCCGACGACGGCGTCGGCATGGGCAGAGAAGACCTGGAGTTGTCCGTGTTCCCACACGCCACGTCCAAGATCGCGTCGCTGGACGACCTGGACACGCTGTCAACGCTGGGATTCAGGGGTGAGGCTCTTTCATCAATGGCCGCGGTGGCGGGGCTGGAAATTACAAGCGCCACGCGAGACGATGAAGCGTGGAAACTGGAATCGACACCGGGGCGTTCCGCGACCATTTCGCCGTCACGCGGGTCGCGCGGCACCGCGGTAACGGTAACGGATCTGTTCGCGTCGTTTCCTGCTCGGCGCAAGTTCCTGAAACGTCCAGCCGCCGAAGCCGCGGCGTGCCGCGTGGTTCTGGTAGACAAGGCCATGGCGTACCCCGGGGTGGCGTTCAGGCTCGTGTTTTCCGGCAAACCGATACTGAGCCTGCCGCCTGCCGGCCTCGTCGAGCGCGTGCTGGCGGCCGCTGCTCCCGAACAGGCGCCGGAGCTCTTCCGGGAGCTGGTAGCCAGCGGCAGAGGCTTTTCAGCCAAGCTCGTAGCCGGACTCCCCGCCATATACCGTACGGATCGGCGGCACGTACAAGTCTTCATCAATGGTCGGCGCGTGCAAGAATACGGAGTCGCGCAGGCTATAGAGTACGCGTATCGCGGCTCGATGCCCGGTGGCGCGTGGCCCATAGCGTACGCCTTCATCGTCGTGGATCCCGCGTACGCGGACTTCAACATCCACCCCGCCAAACGAGAAGTGCGGCTCAAAAACCTTGACGATATCCGTTCTGGACTCATCCGGGCCCTGCGCGACTACCTGGGCTCGCAAGCCAGAGTCTCCGCGCCCCTGCCGCCTGCCTCCTTGTTCGACATCCCCGGCGGCGCGCGAGCACGCTCCGATGAACGCGAATCTCCACTATCCTACTCTGCCATCGGGGGTAAGGGCGGGCTGTCCGCATTTGAAAAACCCGGCAGCAGTACAGATCGCTCATCGTGGGATGCTATCGCCGACGAGCTGTCGCGAGCGCGATCATCGGGAGCTCTGCAAACGGCTGAGGCCAGGCCAGAGCCAGAAAGACTCCCCTTCCGTTACCTCGGCCGAGCGCTCGGCGTGTTTCTGGCTTTCGAGACGGGCGATGAGATCGTGCTGATGGACCAGCACGCGGCGCACGAGCGCTACCTGTACGAAGAACTGATGGCGGGCAGAGCCGTATCGCAGGAGCTACTCGTTCCTGTGGTGTACGAGCCGGTTTCCGATGACGAGGACGCGTACATCGGCTCACACGCCGACGAACTGCTGGCCGCCGGGTTCAGACTGACTCGCGACGGCGGTACGTGGCTCCTGGAAGCGGCACCGGCGATGATGCCGGAAGCCATGACGGGCGCAATTTTCGAGCTTCTACGCTCACGGCCAGACCCTGCCGAGCTTCTCAGGGAAATAGCCGCCACCGCCGCGTGCAAGGCGGCCATAAAGGACGGGGACGAACTGGATGAGACGGGCGCGGTTGCTCTTATACGTGCCGCCCTCGAACTGCCGGAGCCACGGTGCCCCCACGGGCGCCCTATCTGGCTCAGGCTGAGCAGGGAGGCCCTGTTTCGGGCCGTGCGCCGCATCGTCTAAGCTGACTTTCGTCCGTCATAGACCGGCCAGTATGGATTCCACCTCTGCCCGGGCGCCAAAATCAGGCTTTTTGGCTATGAGGTCGGACAGTGTTTTCCTGGCCGCGTCGGTCTCCCCCAAGGCTATGTACACCTTGCCAAGCTCGAACTGAGCGTCCCAGTGCGTTGGTACGAGCTTCAAGAGCTCGACGTACGTGGCGCGGGCCTTGGCCAGCTCCTCGGACTGCACGTACGCGCGCGCCAGGTTGAGCCTGATCGTCGCGTCGCGTGGTGACAGCGACAGCGCGGCTTCGTAGTGGAAGACGCTCTTGTCAAACAAGCCCTTGGCGCCGTACGCGTTGGCGAGATTGTTGTTTGCTTCGAGCGACTTCGGGTCTATACGGTAGGCTTCTTCCAGAATGGCGAGGGCTTTGTCCACAAAACCCGATTCCAGGTAGAGCCGCCCCAGGTTTACGCGTGGGTCTACGGCTTTCTTGTCAAGCTCAGCGGCCTTCGCGTACGCGGCCAGAGCAGTATCGACGTCTTCTGCCTTCTCCGCCGTCAGTCCAAGCTGGTAGTGGTACAGGGCCGTGGCGGGTGACAGCTCGACGGCTTTCCTGGCAAAGGCCATCGCGTCGGAAGCCTTGCCCAGATCGTACTTCACCTTGGCAAGATTGTAGTAGGTGATTGCGTCGGGTGAGCTCGCGAGCGCCTGCTCGAAGAGTCTCTCGGCTTCTGCTCCCTTGCCCATCGCAGTGTAGACAACACCCAGTTCTCTCAGGGCTACCGCGTTATCCGGCTCAAACGACAGCGCCGCCTGGTACGACTTGGCTGCACCCGCGTTGTCACCCTTCGCAGCGAGCAGCCTGGCAACTTCTATGTGCGCTCGCACATAATCCGGCTTGAGCCTCAGGGCGCCGTTGAAAGCCGTCAGCGCTGACGAGTTGTTGCGCATTGCCTTATAGGTCATGCCGAGGTTGAAGTAGGCAGGTTCGTAGCTCGGGTTGAGCTTGGCCGTTATAGATTCAAAAGCGCGCTGTGCTTCGGGGAATTTTCTAACACGATAGTACGCTTTGCCCAGCTCATACGCGTACAGGTAGTTGTTGGGATCCAGCTTTACGGCCTGCTCGAGCTCACTCTGCGCTAGGTCGGGTTTTTCAAAGTCGTTGTAGATTTTGCTGAGGGTATAGTGAGGACGCGCATCCGCAGGATCGCTTCTCGTCGCTTCCTGAGCCGCTCGCTGCGCCTGTTTTACCGACTCAAGGCCCTCTGGGCTCGATGAGGCGCGCTTGTAGCCTTCGTAGTAGCCTTCGGCGATATCCGCGTACGTCTGGGCAGAGAACTTGGCTTCACCCGCGGGGAGGTCGGCAACGGCCTGGTCGAACGAGGATGTGGCCGCGGCGTAGTTGCCGCCTGAGATAGCCGTTCGGCCTTCTTTTACGAGCGCGTTGATGGCTTCCATCCTGGCTCGCAGCTCGCTGCTTTTCCTGGCCAGTTCTTCCTCCGCGGCCCTCGCGCGGGCGGCGGCGGCTTCCGCCTCGGCTTTTGCCATAGCGTCGGCCTCGGCCTTCTTCGCCGCGGCCTCGGCGTCCTTCGTGGCGGTGTCCTGGCCATCAGCGGGGGCAGGCGACGCTCGCGTGCTTCCCTGCGCTACCGTAGACACCGTTCGTTCTATGCTCTTGCCCAGTTCATCCAGGCTCTGCGCCAGCGTACCCGCGTTCGCGGTGTCAGTGGCTCCGGCTAACTCCGCTTCTGTCTGCGCCGCTTCTTTGCGCGTCATCGCTGCGTCACGGAGGGCACGGGCTTCCTCGTCTCCGGCATCCTTTATTACAAGCCTGTCCAGAATATCCAGGGCCCTGTCAAAATCTCCCCTGTCGATGTAATCCTGAGCCAGCGACAGCATGTTGGATCGCTCCCGGCCTCCCGATTTCGCGATGGTGCCCGTTACGACGACGGCTGAGAGGACGAGTGCGGCAACTATGCCTCCGGCTATAAGCGCTTTCCTTGTTCTATCGTTCATGAATTGAGCCCTCCTGGGGTGTCGGTGTCATAGTGTGCTTTGTCGTGCGGGTATCAGTCATCAAGGGACATGTCAAACTCGTATCCCTGTACATCACCCGAACCCGCCGAGAGGTTGGTCGTTGTTTCGGCTGCCTCGAGCAGCGATCTTGAAACCTCGTCGCGTATAGCTTGCTTTGCCTGGGCTTCCGCCATGGCTCTGGCTTCCGCTTCGGCCTTTTGTCTGTCCGCTTCGGCCGCCCGCGCTCCGAGCAGGTCTATGAGCTTGCGGATTGATTCTGCCTGCGCCGACGAAGGGTCGAGGCTGAGGTAGAGGGAATAGTCCGACACCGCGCCCGCGTGATCCCCCGTGCGCATTTTTGCGTTGGCGCGATTCAGGTACGCTGGCGCGTAGTCGCTTCGCACCTGTACGCACTGGTCGTAGTACTCCAGCGCAAAGGCGTTTCGCTCCTGTGCAAAAAACGAATTGGCAATATTGAACAAAAACTGGTGCCTGTAGTTGACAGAAGACGTCAAGCCACGGCGAAAAGCCGCTATGGCATCATCCCATCGCCCCGCTTGCTGGTAGGCTATGCCCAGGTACAGAGCCAGCTTCTCGTCAGCGCCAGACTCAGACGCGGCCTTTTCAAGCACCGGGATAGCTTCCAGCGGCTTGTTCTGCATAAAAAGCTTGAGGCCAGCTTCCGCAAAGTCGGAAGCCCGCGTTTCCGTCACGCCAACCAGCGACACTACCACCACAAAAACCACTGCAGCGAATGTCCGGAGTGTGCGTAACCCTGCATTCATAAACAGCATCAAGCCTCCTGGCCGCGAAATGGCCGCAAAACATCGATTAAGCGCTTGAACGTAGACTTCTCTGGAAATTCGCTACATAATCGTGTACCATAGTGCAAGGATACCACGGGAAGCGCCCCATTTAAAGCGCGGTCCCGCTATCCCCATACCAGAAATCAAGGCGGGCCGATGTCTTTTATAGTCATCCTTATAATAATTTTCGGCATCGCGGTGGGCGTACTGAGCTACTTCCTCATACGAATGATACTTATGCCCAAGAGACTGTCAGCGGTGTCTGATCTGCTCAAGCAAAACCGCAATGCTGCCGCGACCAAGCTCGTAAAGGCCATTCTTGCGCGCGAACCCCGAAACGCCGTGGCTCACTACTATATGGGCAAGATTTACCTGGCAGAAGGCAAGCACGAGCTTGCCCTGATGGAATTCAAGACGGTTGGCGGTATCGGTCAGTTTGATCACGACCTGCCAGAAAAAGAATTCCGTCGTATCATCGCCGACCTGTACGAGCGCTTTGGCCAGCTCGAAGAAGCCCTCAAAGAGTATATCCTGCTCGTCAAGGGAGAACCTGGCAATGCCGAGTACTACTATCAGTGCGCCCGGATTTTCGATGAACGAGGCAAGGCCGACGTAGCCGTTAAATACGCGCGAAAAGCGGTTGAGCTCAATCCCCGACACGGCAAAGCCCACTACACGCTGGGAGTAATCCTGTACAAAACCAAGCATCCACTCGAAGCCAGGGCCGAATTTGAAGCCAGCATGAAGTTTGACCCGTCAAACTACGATGCATACTACTATCTAGGCAAGCTGCTCAAAGAGTCCAATGACTACACGGGGGCTCTGCTGGCGTTTGAACGCGCGCAGAAGAGTCCCGCGCTTAAAATAAAGGCATTGGTAGAACGCGGCGGCACGTACATGAGCCAGGGGTCGTACGAGAACGCGGCTATAGAGCTGGAGCGCGCCATTAAGCTGTCAAAGGATGAAGGATCCACGGAAGCACTCTACGGGCGCTACTTTTTGTCATTGTGCTATGAGAACCTAAAGAATCTGGACAAAGCCATAGAGCAGTGGGAGAAAATCTACGCCAAAAAACCCCAGTTCAAGGATGTTGCCGAGAAGCTGACGCAGTATCAGGAGTACCGAACCGATGACCACATGAAAGACTACCTTACCTGCGGGCAGGAAGAGTTTGTGGAAATATGCAAGAAAGTATCGACCAACGGCCTCAACCTGGCCGTACGCGACGTCATGAGCACTCAAAATGGCGTAGATTTTATCGCCGTTGAAAACGAATCCGACAAGTGGCTCGCGACGAAAAAAATGCCCCACCTCATACGGTTTTTACGTGTATCTGAATCACTTGACGACTCGGCTATCCGTTCATTGCTCGACAGCATGAAAAAACTGGGCATCATCCGTGGCGTTATCGTTACCAGTTCCAGCTTTTCAAGAACAGCGGTGGAGTTTGCCGAGAACAGGTCTGTGGAGCTGTACCACAAGGAGCAGCTGCAGGAGCTATTTAAAAAGGCGAACGCCGCGTCATAGCGTGGCAGCACGATCTTCAAGACAGCAGTAACCAGCTCCGCTACCGATTGTTGTACAGGTGACATGGACGACCGTAGGTCGGCCTGTGTTCCTCCTTTCCGTGGTGCGCCCCCGGTTCGATTCGTCGGATCGGGGGTCTTTGAATACTCCAGGTCGAGTTGTATGATTGACATTCTGGTAGCTTTCACGCTATTTTTGCCGCCAAGCGCGTTGCTGATTATTTGGCAGCGTAGCCCGGCATCCTGTATCTCGGCGCCCCAAGACGCCCCGCGCAGGCAGTCGATTGTCAGAGGTCGGCTGGATAATTAAGGAGTTCGTGATGGGACAGATAAGCAAGAACTCTCGTACATCGAGCACGACGCATCATTTCTATTGCCCCTGTGGCGGTGAAGTCAAGATGAAGACCATCTTCGAAGATGGGCGGGTAAAGAACGTCGCCGAATGCGAGAAATGCAAGCGCGTAGAGCGCAGGCCGAGCGATTTTAACTAAAGCGAGCCGCTCTAACGATCAGGACCGCCCCACTGGGGCGGTTTTTTGTGTCCAGGCACGGCCCGAGCATCCTTGACATAGTGTTACTGTTCTGGTAATTTCTTCTACCGACGTTAATTCCTGTAGAATTGATAGTATTGTGGTCTATTTTAATGGAGGATAGCTTGGCTACCAAATTTTCATCAGCCGAGAAACGGCACAAGCAGGACGAAAGGCGACGCGTCCAGAACAAGCAAGTCAAGAGTAGCGTACGAACCGCAAGCAAGCGTGTAGTCGCCGCGGCGCACTCGAAAGACAAGGAACTGGCTGAATCCACCCTCAGGGACATGATAAAGCAGATAGATACTGCCGCCAGAAAAGGCATCATCAAAAAGAACGCTGCAGCGCGCAAAAAGTCTAGAATGCAGCGACTCGTCAACATTCTCAGCGCCTGAGGCGCATCAATACGTCGCTCGCCGATTCCGGTAGCAGGGGTTGGCGCTACGGCTCTCCAGGAGTTGCGGCATGGCTAGAAAAGTCACCAAGGCCGAGTTGATCGACGCTCTCCACGAGCGTTCGACGATAGGTCGAAAAGACATTCATGTTCTCATCGACGGGCTGTTTGAAGAAATAAAGAAAGCCATTCTCGATGAAAAAGCCGTAGAGTTGCGCGGATTCGGAACCTTTGAAGTGCGCATCCGAAAAGGCCGCAAACGGGCCAGGAACCCCAAGACAGGTGAACCCGTGTCCGTATCCGACCATGGCGTCGCGGTTTTCAGGCCAGGACGGGAACTCAAACAGGAAGCCTGGAAGATCGGCGTCGATGGTTCTCCGGATGCGGGCACAACAAGCTCCTGATACACTGGCAAGGCTCTTCGCGCACGCGATGCTGCTGGCGGCATCCGTGTTCCTCTATTCGCTACCCTTTGTCTGGGACTCTCCGGTTGCTCCGTTTTTATCATTCTTTGCGCTCATACCAGTATTCGCGCTGACAGCAAGGACTCACCCTGCTCTGGCAACGCTGGATGGCATGGTTGCTGGAGCGGCGAGTTTTGTTTTCATTTGTCCCTGGCTAGGCACGTACCACATAGGCGCCCTGCTGTTTGTTCTCGGCCTTGAAGCATTCTGGTTTTCCATAGCATTCGGCGTCATGTCCCTTATTCAGAGAACCAAAAGCCGGTTTGCGCTTCCGGCAGCCGTCTGCGTATGGGTTATCATAGAAATAGCCCGTTCCCTGGGCTTTCTGGGCTTTCCGTACGGAACCCTTGCCTACTCATGGTACGAGAGCGCTGCCATGCTCGCCATTGCATCCGCTGGCGGGGTCCCCCTCGTTGGCATACTCATAGCTTCGGTGAACGCGTCTTTTCTTACAGCGTACCGGCGCGCCAGAAAAGGCGGCAAAATACGACTGGCTGTGGCAGCAGCGGCACCCGGCATTGTATTCGCGCTGGCCGTATTGACTGCGGGTCGCGCGGGAGGTCTCATCGCCGGCGTCGAAGCACTGCCAGTCTCCGCGCCGCCCACGCAAGCGCGACCAGAAGGCATGTACCGCGTTGCGCTGGTTCAAGCCGCCGTTCACAAGCAGGACAGCGTCGCAATGTACCAGAACGGGTTCAGGCACCTTTCGGCGCTGAGCGACGAGGCGCTCGAATACTCACCAGATCTGGTCGCCTGGCACGAGACGGCCATAGTCCCCCCGATAGACTGGCATCTGCGCCACCGCCCCGAGCGGGACGTGTACAATTTTGTGAAGGATGTCGATGCGTACCTCCGCGCCTATCCAGTTCCTATCCTCATTGGCAATGGGTACGCGTATCCTGAAGACAAAAAACGGGAAGTTGAGCACAATTCTGCCATACTATACGCGTCTGGAGATGTAGCAGATCGCTACGACAAGGTAATGCTCGTACCGTTTACCGAGTACTTTCCGTACGGCGATTTGATGCCAGGGATAGACAGATGGCTAATAAAAACTTTTGGCTACTACTGGACGCCGGGTCCGGGGCCAACCATCATGCGCTCTGGCTCCGCCCGATTTGCGACGCCAGTATGCTTTGAAGACTCTTTTGCACGGTACTTTGCGTCGTTTGACGCACCGGACTTCTACATCATCCAGACCAATGATTCATGGGCGGAATCCGCGATGATGCAGGAACAGCACCTTTCCATGTCTGTGTTCAGGGCTGCCGAAACCGCTTCAATAGTACTCAGATCAGCGGACACAGGGTATACGGCAGCGGTACGGCCCGATGGCTCCATAGCTGGCATGCTGCCTGAGTTTGACAGAGGCGTGCTGTACGTCGATGTACCACTGGGCTATGCAAAAACAACGGTTTACGAAGCTGGCGGCAAAAATATAGACATCGCACTGGCGTTGGCGGGTCTTGCTCTGGCACTGGCCTCTGTGCTAACCAGGCGCAGAAGCCTTTCGCATTGACAAGACAGGCCACGTATAGGAAAATGGTGGCGTTAGAGACTAATCAGCAGAAATTTCAGCAACAGCGCTACTGTCTACGGGTGGCATGATCGGAGTTCTTCTTGGACACGAAAAAACGGATACTGGTCGTCGATGATGAACAGATCAACCTTGAATTTTTCGAAGTGATGCTTTCAAAACTGGGCTTCGACGTACACAGAGCAGAAAACGGCCAGGAAGCTCTGGAGGCGATACGGCGCCTTCATCCAGATTTGGTAATTCTTGACAACATCATGCCCAAGCTCAGCGGCTGGGAAGTTACCAAGATAGTTAAATCTTCCTCCGAATACGCGGAATTCGCCGATACCCCCATCATTATGTTCTCGGCTCTCGATGACGTAAAAGACAAGGTAGAGGGCCTGGAACTGGGCGCTGATGACTATATTACCAAGCCGTTCAACTTCGCCGAAGTGCTTGCCCGCATCAGAGCAGTGCTCCGTTCCCACGAACTCCTTCACCAGATAGAAAACCGGGAGAAGCGCCTTGACCTGGGTGATATGACGGTAGCAGAACTCCAGAAAGCCATTACTACAACGAAAGATCTTCTAAAGCAGATTGCAGCCGCCCCGGATTTAGACGCGGCACGGGAAATTTCGACCCGCGCCACGGCTTCCCTGAACGATATTGAAGGCCGCGTGGCCAGCCTCAAGCTCGAAGCGGATGGCCTGCGCAAGGCGGCTACGGATATTGGCTCAGTAAGAAAAAAATCCAGGGCCGGTGTTCGCTGA
>JAFGUM010000016.1 GCA_016938515.1 Spirochaetales bacterium
GACCTGGCAGGGGTCAGCCGTAAAACGGTCTACAACCACTTTGACGGCAAAACAGCCCTGATAGACGGCGCGGCAACGCTGTGGACCGGCAATATACTCGCCAAACTCCAGATCATAGCCGATGACGACAGCCTCCCTTTCGTGGCCAAGCTCAACGCCATCGTGGAACACGCGTACGCTGAACTCAAGTTTGGTTCCCAGGCGCCTGGAGGCAAAACCCGCGTTCCTGGCTTGGAGTCGCTGGGAATCCGACGCGAGCTCAGGACGGCGTTTACCGGGTTCATTCAGGGTATCGTCCGCGATGCCATAGAAGAAGGCCTGGTACGGCGGGAATTCGACGAGCGCCGCCTGACCTTCGCCATCGTCAACGTCATCGGCGGGTTGACTATCATGGATGACCTCGACGGCGAGGCGTTCACCAAAGTGGATATTCTAAAGGATTCGCTCAAGGCGTTTGTCGGAGGGATACTGACATCGGAAGGCGCAGAGGCCATGCGCGGATCGCCTCTGTTTGAATGAAGGCGCAACCATGAAACAAAGCACAAAGGCTAGCCTAGGTAAGGTTATCCGTGTTCTCAGGTGGCTCGTTCCGCTCGCGATAATCGCCGGGGCTCTCGTGTTCCGGCTGGTGATGACGAGCCGGGTAGCCGCCCCCCCCGATATGCCACCAATTCCGGTGCGTACGATGAAGCCCGTGTATGGCGATCTTGTCAAAACACTGGAGCTGAATGGCCATATAGAGTCTGAGACCATGGTTACGGTGCTTCCACTCGTCTCGGGAGTACTGCAGGAACTGCTCGTAGACGTGGGGCAACCAGTTCGCAAAGGCCAGATCGTGGCGCGGATAGACGCGGAACGGTACGAGTTGCAGCTCAAGCAGGCACAAGCCGCGTACCTGTCGGCAAAGTCATCGTACGAGCGCCTGGAACAGCTGTACCGGGCCAACGCGGCGACGCAGCAGAGCTACGAACAGGCCAAGGGCCAGTACGAAGCGTACGCATCGCAATACGAGCTTGCGCGCATACAGCTGGACTATGCCAATGTTAAAAGCCCAGTGGACGGGGTAGTGCTCGTCAGGCACAGCACCGCGGGTTCTATCGCCGCCCCGGAGCGACCGCTTATAACCGTAGGCGATCTGGGCGACTTGATAGTACGGGCACGCGTCCCCGAGCGCTACTACGAAGCCTTCCTCGCTGGCAAAGAGTCGATGCGCATAGACCTTACCCGTACCGGTGACGTCGTCAGCAGCGGCGTCATCAGGAGCGTCAGCCCCTTCGTCTCGGCAGAAACAAAAAACTTTGAAGTAGTCGTATCAATACCGTCCGCCCCCGAATCAATGCGGCCTGGCATGTTCGTATCACTGAAGTTCGAACTGGCCAGGTGGATCGGCGTGTACAGCCTGCCATACGAAGCGCTCTCCGGCGGCTTGCTCTGGTGGGTTTCAGACGGTATGGCCCTAAACGAAGCTTTTACGCCAGCCGACGCCACTGATGTTTCTTTCGTCGTCCCGCCGGTATGGTCGGATCGCGACGTTATAATAGAAGGCCAGTATTTCGCGCGGAGCGGCGCGCCGGTAACGGTCCTGTCGGCTGAGGCTCCGTAGCATGGTACTGTCAGATTTTTCGGTCAAGCACCCTGCCATCATCACGATACTCCTCGTCGGACTCGTGCTTTTCGGGCTAATAGCCGGATCGTCACTCAACTCGGAGATGATTCCACCCGTGGGTCTACCGGCGGCTACGGTTGTTACCGTCTACCCTGGCGCGGGAGCCAGGGAAGTGGAGCGCGATATTTCGCGCTTGATTGAGAATCAGATGTCCACGCTACCTGGAATCGCCGAGCTCTCGTCGTCGAGTTCTGACTCGTACTCGGTGGTGGAAATGGAATTCCGCGGCGACGCTGACGTGGGAGAAAAGCTGCCGCAGATCCGTGAACTCCTCAACGGCATCATCGACGACCTACCCGAAGGTATAGAAGGCAACCCGGTAGTCTACATTACCGAGGCGAGCGCCTTCCTGCCGATTTTTTCTGTGCGCGTTTCGGGTAGCATGGAGCCGGAGGTTCTTACCGACTACCTGGAGACCAGGCTAAGTCCGGCTATAGCGCGTATTCCCGGCGTATCCAAAATCAACCTCGTAGGAGGATCTTCCCGTGAGGCGCGCATCACGCTCAACGTAACCGAGATGGAGTCGCGTGGCGTATCAGCGCTGTCGGTATACGAAGCGCTGCGGTACAACAACCTCAACGTACCCGCGGGAAGCGCCATGTATCGATCAAGGGAACTGGCGTTTACCACCGCCGGCGCGTTCTCCGATGCCGACGAACTTCGCAACCTTACCGTGGGCTACAGCGACGGCTCGTTCATCTTTCTCAAGGACGTGGCGACGGTCTCGCTCGAGCCCGAACCGAGAAACGTCCGCGTACGGTCTGGCGGCAAAGACTACGTAATGGTGGACGTGCTCAAGCGCGACGAAGGCGATACGATACAGATAGTCACCGAGACGCTCGCGGTGCTCAACGAGGTCGTTCGCGAGTCCGGGGGCGTCGTGGAGTACGCGGTTATTAGCAACCAGGGCGAGACGACGACCCGATCCCTGGACACCGTACTACAGTCGGCGCTCACCGGCCTCGCGCTTACCATATTCGTCATCCTGTTCGTGCTGCACGACACACGCGCGACCATCATCATAAGCCTGTCGATACCACTGTCCATCCTGTTCGCCGTGCTCGGCCTGTACGGCACCGGCCGTTCGCTCAACCTGCTGTCACTGTCTGGTATGACCGTGGCAATAGGCATGATCGTAGACAACTCCATAGTCGTCCTGGAAAACACCTACCAGAAGTTCAAGCTCTCGGGAGACAGGCGCCTTGCGGCCCTGCAAGGCGCGGGTGAAGTTGGCGCCGCGGTGCTGGCATCGACCACCACGAGCATCTGCGTGTTCGCCCCGCTTCTGTTTCTCACGGGAATCATAGGCGTAATCATGAACGACCTGTCGCTGTCCATAGTCTTCGCGCTCGCGGCGTCGGCGCTCGTATCGGTGGTCGTCGTGCCGTGGCTCTCATCCCTCATACTCAAACGCGACGAGTTGATGCACAGATCCAGGGCCGTGCGAGCCATCGAAGCGTGGATAGACCGCTTATTCGAAGGCCTGGAACGATGGTACCGGCGACTGCTGGCAGCAGCCCTGAACAACAAGGCGTTTACGCTGTTCGTAGCCGTTTCGCTTCTGGCGGCCAGCGTCATCATGCTTACCGTCCTCAAGGTCAGCTTTCTGCCCCCCACCGACACGGGCGAGTTCGAGATACACGTCGAGACGCCCTCCGGTTACACGCTTGAGCGCACGATGGCCAAGGTGGACGAGCTCGACAGCCTCGTATCGACTCTCGTACCTGAAATTGAGGCGGCCGTTTACTACGTTGGCGCTGGAAGCGCCATAACCATTACCGGAGCGCCAAACCGGGCTTTTGGCCGCATCCGCCTCGTGCCGAGCGAAGACCGCGAGCGCACCATACAGGAGATACTGCCTATCGTTCAGGACACCCTAGCATCGAGACTGCCGGATTGCGATGTTACCGTCCTCAACGGCGGCTTCGACTCGCTGCTGGCCATGGGAACGGGGGGACAGGGCTACCTCCTCGAGGTATACGGCACCGACCTCGACGCCGTTACCCAAACCGCGATAATGGCGCGAGACATCCTGGGTCGAGACCCCGAGGTGTTCAAGACAGACATATCAGTGCGCATGGATTCCGAGCAGCTCTACGCCGATCTAAGCCAGGCGTACATGGGCACGCTCGGCGTAACACCGTACGAAGCCGGCATCACGAGCCGCATCCTGTTCGCCGGCATGGACGCCGGCTCTCTCCGCGTGGGCAGCGAAGACTACCCCATCCGTCTCAGCTCGGA
>JAFGUM010000017.1 GCA_016938515.1 Spirochaetales bacterium
GGCTTCAGCTTCGCGCACCGATATGCCTTCGTCCACCGCGCGCCGCAGAATGGCGCTCCGGTCAGCCGGGTTGAGCACAGACAGCAGGGCCCTCGCGTGGCCAGCGCTGATGGCACCGCTGCGCAGCGATTCCATCGCGTCCGCGGGCAAGCCGAGCAAGCGCAGCGCGTTGGCCACCGCGGGGCGGCTTTTTCCTACGCGCTCTGCCACCTGGTCCTGCGTTAAGCCGGTGGCTTCCATCAACTGGCGATACGCCTCTGCCTCGTCTATTGGGTTGAGGTCTTCTCTCTGGACATTCTCGACGAGCGCTACTTCGAGGCGCTTTTCACGACCGTACTCCTTGACTATAACCGGTACTTCGGCAAGTCCAGCGAGTGTAGCAGCGCGCCATCGACGCTCGCCCGCGATGATTCGGTATCCGCCTGATCCGTCGTTTTCGACTACGAGAGGCTGAATTACGCCATGCCGCTTTATAGACTCGGCCAGTTCGGCTATCGACTCGTCGTCGAAACGCTTTCTCGGCTGATCCGCGTTCGGTACTAGCCGCGAGACCGGCACTGAGAGGATACCCGCGCCGTTTTCTTCGGGAGCGCTTTCAGGAATCAGGGCTTCAAGCCCTTTGCCCAGACCGAATTTACTCACGGTTCAGAACCTCCGCCGCGAGCTTCTGATAGCTCCTGGCTCCTATGCAATTGGCGTCGTACAGGCATACCGGCACCCCGTGTGACGGCGCTTCAGACAGTCGCACGTTGCGCGGAATTATCGTAGAAAAAACCGTGTCCCCGAAGTAACCGCTAACCTGCTGCACCACGTCCTGGGCGAGGCGGGTTCTGGCGTCGTACATCGTGAACAGGATGCCGAGGATTCGCAACCCGCGGTTCATGCCTTTTTGCACCAGCTGGATGGTCTGCAGGATGAGGGACAGACCCTCCAGCGCAAAGTACTCGCACTGCAGCGGAATCATGACTTCATCAGCCGCCGCCAGGCCGTTGAGCGTAAGCACGCCGAGAGACGGAGGGCAGTCTATAAGTATGAAGTCGTACTCATCCACAACCGTACCCAGGGCGTTTTTCAGGTACGAGTCGCGCCCCTCCTTGTCCACGAGTTCGACCGTAGCTCCGGACAGCTCAATAGATGACGGCGCGAGGAAAAGACCCGCGACAGCCGTAGGTTGTATTATGTCATGCATCGTCGCCTTGCCGGAGATGACGTCGTAGGCTCCGCGGCTTTTTTTCACGCCCCCCACGCCACTCGTCAGGTTGGCCTGGGGATCGAAATCGACCAGCAACACGCGCTTGCCAGCAAGCGCGAGGTAGGCTCCGAGGTTGATGACGGTGGTTGTCTTGCCGACACCACCTTTCTGATTGACAAATACTATAGTCCTGGACATCGTTGGTCCTTGGCTCTCAGGTGTACCCGAGAATACCATAAAACACCTTCGCTGGGCTACGGCTACGGCGCGAACAGTTGACTTGTCTACATTCGTACCCTAGGCTTATCTGCGAATGAAATGTTGTATTCCTGAGGAAGGAACACTATGGGAACACGTGTAAAGGCTACCCACAACGGTTCAATTGAGCGCCGTTTCCTTTTCTGGGGTCTATCAATCCTGTTCCTTTTTTTGCTGGTACAGAATGCTTCCCTGTACGTGCTTGACAAGTCCAGGCAGTACAGTGCCAAGGAAACAACGGCGGGTGAGTTGCTACAGCTTTCCAGTGTCGCGCTGGAGAACTGGATAGCCGACCAGACTCGCATAGTCATGATGATAGCCGGCGACGAACGCGTCGTGGCAGCTTGCAAGACTCCAGGTGACCCGGCTGTAGTCGCCAGGGCACACGCCTACCTCAAGGGTCTGCACGCACGCTTCCCGTTCTACGAAAACCTGCCGCTGGCGTCGTACATGCCGGCTGGTACGACGGTAGACATAGCGGGGGTAGACAAGACGGTAGCCGTTGGCAGCGGACAGTTTTTTACAGATACCGTGGATGGCAAGACGATAGGCAAAGCCGGCCCGCAGATGAGCTACATCAAGGCGATCCAGGACGGCAACGATCATTATATCAGCGAAGTCTACCCTAGCCTGCTGCGCGGTAACCCTATTTTTGTTATCGCCGCGGCCGTAAAGGATGCCTCGGGAGCGCTGGTAGGAGCCGCCATCATAGCACCGCAGATGAGTTTTTTTACAGAGCTGTTTCTTACACCGCTCAGGATAGGAAAAACTGGCTCGATGGTGTTTTTTGACGACAGGGGGGCGATACTGGCACACGAGAACACTTCACTCGTTCTCAATGCGGACGCCACTACAGAAGCCGCGCCGATAAGCTCCAGGATACTAGCCGGCGAATCGTCATTTGTCGCGCCGTTCGCGGGTATCGAAAAGCACTGGTACTCCCACAAGGTATCCATCCCCGCGGCGACCATACGCCACGAGTGGTTTATGGCTTTTACGCAGGACGAAGCTGAAGTCCTGGAATCTTCACGCGCACAACTACTTCTCCTCGCCATTTCCGGCGGCATCTTCCTCGTGCTATACGGCTTGTTTTTCGTGCTTATAACCCGTAGCATCGTCAAACCGATCCGCCAGACCGTTGCCATGCTCAGGGATATTTCCGAGGGTGAGGGCGACCTGACCACACGCCTGGCGGTAAAGAGCAATGATGAAATCGGCGTGATGGCCGATCTGTTCAACCGCACCCTCGAGAAGCTGAGAAATCTTGTCGTATCGATAAAGCGTCAGTCACACGTGCTGTCTGAAGTTGGCCTCGAGCTGTCATCAAGCATGAACGAGACAGCCGCTTCGGTAAACCAGATCGCCGCCAACATCCAGAGCATAAAGAACCAGACGATAAACCAGTCCGCAAGCGTCGTAGAAACCAATTCTACGAT
The DNA here is from genome assembly GCA_016938515.1 of Spirochaetales bacterium. Classification (GTDB taxonomy): domain Bacteria; phylum Spirochaetota; class Spirochaetia; order Treponematales; family UBA12059; genus SZUA-370. Next base: position 2,887 of record JAFGUM010000017.1, read on the forward strand.
GGAGAACATCACCAAGAACATCCAGCGGCTGGACTCGCACATAGACCAGCAAGCGGCCAACGTGGAGGAATCATCTTCGGCGATAGAACAGATGCTCGCCAACATAGCGTCGGTAACCAATACCCTTGTCAAGAATGCGCAGAACGTCCACGAGCTGGCTCTGGCATCAGAAAGCGGCAGATCAGACCTGGCCGCGGTCTCCAACAGCATCAGAGATGTGGCAAAAGAGTCAGAGGGACTCATGGAGATAAGCTCCGTTATCCAGTCCATAGCAAGCCAGACGAACCTGCTGTCGATGAACGCGGCAATAGAAGCGGCTCACGCCGGCGACGCGGGCAAGGGTTTTGCCGTCGTGGCTGACGAGATACGCAAGCTGGCGGAATCGTCGGGCACACAGTCCAAGACCGTCTCCCAGTCGCTTAAAAACATAAAAGAGTCGATGGATAGCATCTCCCGGGCCACCGACACTGTTGTAAAACAATTCGAGGCGATAGACGAGACCATCAGCACGGTTGCGGAGCGCGAACAGGGCATAAAAAACGCGATGGACGAACAGGGTTCCGGCAGCAAGGAGATACTCGAAGCCGTAAGCCAGCTCAACGACATTACCGCGCAGGTTAAATCCGGCTCCCGCGAGATGCTCACCGGCAGCCAGGAAATCATAAAGGAAAGCGGTAATCTGGGCCGCATCACCGAAGAAGTGAGCGGCAGCATGAATGAAATGGCCGCGGGGGTACAGCAGATCACCATCGCGGTAAACAAGGTCAACGACGTAAGCCGTCAGAACAAGGAAAGCATCGATATTCTTCTGGCCGAAGTAAACCGTTTCAAAGTAGACTGAGGCTCTGGAGGCTTATGATGACAAAGGTTCTATCACTGGGTGGGTCAATCGTGGCCCCGGACACGCCAGACCACGAATTTATACGGGGCTTTGCCGCCAGCATCAGAGCCTGGCTGACTGCCGATTCTAGTCGCAGGCTTATAATCGTCGTTGGTGGCGGAGGACCAGCTCGCGCGTGGCAACAGGCGTATCGTAACGCAGTAGATTCGCCGGACACCGAAGCTCAGGACTGGATAGGCATCATGGCGACGAGACTCAACGCGCAGCTAATACGAAGCCTCTTTTTGGACCTGTGCCCACACGACGTAGTGGTGGATCCTACCAGCGTTACCGTGTTTGGCGGCACCGTTCTTGTAGCTTCAGGATGGAAGCCTGGCTTTTCCACCGACTTCGACGCTGTAGTGCTGGCGGAGCGCTTTCAGGCGGACGTCGTCATAAACCTGTCAAACATAGCCAAAGTGTACAGCGCGGATCCGCGAACAGATCCGGACGCCCAGCCAATAGATTCGATTTCCTGGAAGGATTTTCGCGCCATGGTCGGTGACGAATGGACTCCCGGTAAAAATGTGCCGTTTGATCCCATAGCGTCAAAACGTGCAGAAGAACTCGGCCTGCGCGTCATCTGCGCGGCGGGCAAAGACCTTGCCAACCTCGAAGCGCTGCTCAATGACCAGCCCTTCGCAGGAACGACCATCGGGGCCTGAACTAAGCTCTTCCCGTTACCGATCCCGCAACCGCTCCAGTAGAGCCGCGTAGCGCTTGGAATACGACTCCTTGCCCAGACTCGTGGCCAGCTCGCCCAGAGCGACCAGGCAGCGCTCCGCCTCGGCAACCCGGTTGAGCGTCAGATATACACCGAAAGCGCGCCGGTAGTAATCAAATGACAGCGCTGCATCACCCGCCTTGCGCGTAAGCTTGGCCAGAGCCTCGAGGTCGGCGGCTATACCCTGCGAGTGCTCCGCGGCCTTGTCCGCGGCCAGAGCCTTGCTCGCCCAGTCCAGGGCGGCCGGCATGTCTCCACGCGCGTTGGCAATGGAGGCAAGCGCGTAGCGGTTTGACCCCAGCTCGACGAGCCGCCCGGCCTTTTCGTTGGAAGCGGCCGCCCCGACGATAAAGCCTTCTGCCGCGACCAGGTCGCCACGGGCCATCGCGGCGATACCGCGGTTGTGCGCCACGACCGCCGCCACGGCTTCATCGGCAGCGGCCA
>JAFGUM010000164.1 GCA_016938515.1 Spirochaetales bacterium
CCAGGGACTTAAAATCCCTTGTGCCGTAAGGCGCGTGCGGGTTCAAGTCCCGTCCCCGGCAATCAGGAACGTCGACCGGTTATCTCATCTATGGCCGAGCGCACGTCACGCCCAGAACGTGCTTCGTCCCTCCGTGGTACCTGCGGCTGGCTCCGCCTGGTTTCAGCAGCAGCTGGTTCGCGCCGTGGCTGCGGACCTGGACGACTCGTCGGCTGGCTCCCGCTGGGCCGCTGACTACGGCCTGGCTCCCTGGCTTGCGCCTGCTCACGTGGCGCCCCCCGCGATGCTCCACGTGGCGCCCCACGAGCCGGCCCTCTCCCCTGGCCCCTACCCTGCATCCGTGCCCGGCTTCGCTCCTCGAACATCCTGTCTCGCAGGTCTTCTTCGGTAGGAGCGCGGTGAACACCAGCGTAAGGATGAACCTTTACAACGGGTATGGTCGTACCAAGCAAGCGCTCAACCTGCTTGAGGAGACGCTTTTCCTCGGTATCGCAGAACGAAACCGCGGTGCCAGACGCTCCGGCGCGGGCGGTTCTGCCAATACGGTGAACATACGTTTCGGGCTCGGTGGGCATATCAAAGTTGAACACGTGCGATATGTCGTCAACGTCTATGCCGCGCGCAGCCAGATCCGTGGCGACAAGCACCGGTGTCTCGCCCGCCCGGAAGGCATCCATAGTCTTCGTCCGATTCCCCTGCCCCTTATTGGCGTGTATCACACCCGCGGGAACGCCCGCTATGTGCAGCGCCTTGGCTATCCTGTCCGCCCCGTGCTTGGTGCGCGAGAACACGACGGCCCGCGTTACGCTGAGTTCCTGTATCAGGTGGACGAGGAGGTCGCGCTTGCAACCCTTCTCAACGTAATACAGGCTCTGCGAAATAAGGTCTATCGTCGGCTTTTCCGGTTCTATGTCTACGCGCACCGGATTATCCAGCAAGCTGCGCGCCAGCGACTCTATCTCGGACGGCATGGTAGCCGAAAACAGAAGCGTCTGCCGCTTTGAGGGCAGCATCGCAATTATCTTGCGCACGTCGTGTATAAAGCCCATGTCGAGCATCCTGTCGGCTTCGTCAAAAACGACTATCTCGACGGCGGACAGGTCTATCGCGCCTTCGTTTTTGAGGTCAAGAAGCCGGCCGGGCGTGGCTATGAGGACGTCTACGCCTCGCTCCATCGCCCTGATCTGGGGCACCTTGCCTACGCCGCCGTATACACAGGCGCGCTTTAGTTCGGTTCTGCGACCGTACGCGGCAAAGCTGGCGTCTATCTGTATTGCGAGTTCCCTCGTGGGAGCAACGACGAGAGAACGGGCTTTGCGCGGTTGTCGCTTTACTGCATTCTGCGTCAGCCGCTGGATGGTTGGCAGCGCAAACGCGGCGGTCTTGCCGGTACCGGTCTGAGCGCAACCCAGCAAGTCCCGCCCGGCCAGCAACGCCGGAATGGCTGCGGTTTGTATGGGCGTAGGCTTTACATAGCCTTCGTGGTGCAGCGTCTCCAGACAGGCTGGCATTAGACCGAGAGTTTCGAATTCTGAATGATGCATGAGTATCCTTGAGGCGAGAAGGGAAAATTGGCCGGCAGAGTTCCGGCGGGTCACCCTACTGGGGAGCACCGGGCCCGGTTTCGTATAAATCGAAGCGGCCGCTCCGCGTACGTTCCTTTACGGGGCCGCGGATATTCTCGTCTATATGAATATAGCAGAATATTCCGCGCCCGAATAGGGGATCAGCGCTGCCTTACTTGACCGTCATCCTGAAGACGCCATCCCAATCAGCCGGTGGTGGCGACGCTTCGAACACGTCTATGCGGCGCAGGAACACGGCGCTCGCCTCGTCGCCGTACAGCTCGTTTACCTTCGTCAGGGCTTTTCGGGCCGCAGCCCACTTTTTTGCCCGGTACGCGGCAAGCCCGACCTCGAACCCTTCTTTAATCTGCTTGAGCTTGGCGGCCGCTTTGCCGGCGTCCTGCAGCACCTCGAAAATTCTCACGGGCACATTTTTACCTTTTACCGCTATCAGGTCTATTTCCCTGCACAGAAAATCGTCCTTGACCTTCTCGTACACGGTTTCAGTTATAAGCGACTTGGTGCCGTAGGTTTTGTTGGCGCCTTCCAGTCTCGCCGCCAGGTTGACCGTATCGCCGATGCTGGTAAAGTCCATGCGTTCGCGCGCGCCTACAGAACCAAACACCACGGGCCCCGAATTGATGCCTATCCCGATAGAGACTATGGCGCTTGATTCGTTCCTGGCCTTCTCCTGGGCTTCCGCCATCACCTTGCGTATGTCCATACCGGCTCGACACGCACGAGCTTCCTTGTCAGGCCCGTCGAATACGGCCATCACCTCGTCACCCACGAATTTATCTATGTCGCCTCCGTTTGCGACGATAGCCTGGGTCTGCAGGTCCAGGTAGTGGTTGAGCATCGACACCACGTCTTCCGGTGACAGCCCTTCGCAGATGGTGGTAAAGCCGCGAATATCGGTAAAAAGGTACGCGAGCTCGCGCCGTTCCGAAGTCGGCTTGTCTCGCTCCGCGTGCTTGAGCGTTGAAGCTGAAATGTACGGGACGATACCCCGGATAACAGAGGCCATATTGCCAATTTCAACCGACAGCTTCTTGATCTCGTCCTTTGTCGCTACGCGATCTTCGTAGCGAAGGTTGTCCGCCGATACACGGGTTTCGCCACGTACCATGGCCGACAACCTGCCCGCTATCGAGTTGACGCTCATCCTGAGGTACAGAATGGGAAACACGATGCCACGCCCGAAGAGGTACGTGACGAATACAGACGCGTACAGAAACAGGAAGGCTATGATGGCTGCCTTGACGCGCGTCAGGTAGTAGGGGCCGTATATGGTCTGCCTGTCGTAGACGACGGAAACGAAGCCCAGGTTTACGCCCGATAGTACCACCGGAGCCCTGAACTCTATCGTCGCCTCCCCCTCTGTCATCGACGACGCGTCCATCGCCGCGGGATCCGCTCGTAGCAGCAAGGCCGACGAATCGTCGAGAGCCTGCCCGATTATGCTCTGATCGGTGGATGCGCGAACCTCCCACGTGTCGGCTTTGGGGTCGCGGCGGTAGTACGAGACGCTCGCGAAGGGGAACGATGCGGCTTCGTTCTTCCTGCTCTCTATCGCCAGGTAGTCCTCGAGGGCTATGCGGTCGCTTATGTTGCTTTTGACTATGCTCGCCGTGCGGTCGGCGAGCGCGCTGCCGTTGTCCATGATGGCGCTGAGCAGCGTCGTGCCAAAATCGCTCAGCAGCGAAGTAGAAAGCACCATGACGATGAGCAGGATAAGCGCGGTAAAAGCCGCCGTCAGTCGCCCCTGTATACCCCGAGCGCGCGCGAATGGCAGTTTCTTTCCGGGTTCTGCCTCAGTGATACGACGAAACTCGATGTACTCACGGTACCCCGCGTCGCGTTCACTCAAAACGGCGATAAGCCGGATCAGCGAGTACGCGTTTACGGCAAAAGCAACCCCGAGTACCGCCCACGCCCACCAGCCAAGGGCTCCAAAGTAGCCAGGCCGCGTCGCGAAGGCCATCGCGTGGGCAGCGCCGACGAGCAGAACCGCCGCAGACGAAATCACGTCGAGCGCTATGGCGAAGGGTCTGCGGGGGTCTACGAACTGGGTTATCTTGTGGCGCGCAAAAAAGCTGACACCCTTCCACACTGCCAGAGCTACGGCAACCCATCCGCCTGTCGACGCCGCCAGAGCCAGAACACCGTGCCCCGCAGCAGCGAGCGCAGAGCCGGTTCCAAACGCGCCCGGGCTGGCCTCACCCGAGCCCGTAAAAAACGGAACGAGAGCCCAGGCCGCTACAAAAGCGGACCATACCCATCCTGGTACATAATCGAGGACGGCGCTTCCGTCTGTCTTTTTTCCCATTGCACACCTCCGGTGTATCGGCTCAGTACTGATCCAGCAGCCTTTGCTTATCCCTGGCTTTTTCGAGGTAGTCAGCGGCTTCCTGGTACGTCGCGTCTACGGCAACGACGACCTCGAGCAACGCTATAGCGTCCTTGAACCGCTCCGCCCGGTACGCCTCAACGCCGGAAGCGTAAATACCGCCCAGAGCGTCGAACATCTGCTTTCTCCTCTTGTCGAGCTGTTGCCGCTGGGAAGAAGCGGTATACGCGGACGACATGGAAGAAAGAACCCGCTGTGCCTTGATGAGGTCACCTTCGCGTATACGCGCGTCCAGGCTCTTGAGCCCCGCCTCAAAGCTAGCACCCTTGTCGGCGGCGGCTATGGCGGCGCTTATGCGCTTCTGCATCGCGAGAGCCTCGCTGCCCTTCTGTATAGCCAGGGCTTCGCGAAGCCGGGCGTTAGCCTGGGGCCACTCCCGCTTCGCTTCGTGGCTCGCTGCCCAGGCCAGGTACAGACGGTAGCGACTATCTTGTATATCACCGGAGAAGGTTCTTCCTATGCTGGTGTCAAGCTCATCCACCAGAGCGAGCACCGTTCTGGCCTCGGTAAACTTCTTTGACTTGATCAACTCGTCCACCCCGGCGAGTCGCGCCTCCACGATATCGGTAATGTCAGACCTTAGTTCCCGGTACATCCGCGAGCCTTCGACGTCGCGTGGCACGAGCTCCCGTACCTTGAGCACCTGCCTGAAGGCGTCTATGTACACCCGTTCCCGGGCAGCGTCGCTGGCATCGGGCGCGAGCGCGGCCCGCATCGCTTCCGCTTCTTCCAGTCGCGCTACGACAAAGGCTTTGCGCGGCTCTTCGGTCGCCTTGAGCAAAGACCGGGCTTCATCATCGCCCGGGTAGATGGCCGCCGCATCCCGAACGGCGATGAGCATCCTGTACTCTTCGGCAGCGCTGCGCTTGGGTTTATCCAGCAGGGCCTCAGCGGTTTTAAGCGAGGCTGAAAATTTGCTGGCGCGATAATCTTCCACCAGCGCCAGATACCGGGCAGCCTCGTCATTGGCCGGATCGTAACGCAATGCTACCTCGAAGTAGCGCTGTACCGTGGGTGACGCGGACACGTCACCATCCCGTACCAGGCTCTCGCGATACGCATCAACGCCAGAAGCGGTAACGGCTTCTGATTTGTACTCGTCATCAACACTGAACACGAGGACAAAGGGGTCTCCAAGTGACGCGCAGGACGAAGCCAACACGGCTATGGTCGCCACCAACAGGGAACTGATACGCATAGAACACCCCACCAACGTTGTTTCTATACACCCATGAAGGATATGCGACAAATGTACTACATTCAGGCATCAGTATCATCACTACAACGACTATTAACAATCTCTACACAAAACGAAAGCTTCCCGACACGCGGGAAGCCTTCGTCGCTTCATGAGCAGATCAGGGTAGTACTAGTTTTTCTCGGGATTGGGCTTGTGGCAGAACCACCAGTCATAACCCTCGTACTTCTTGAGCGCTTCCGCGGCGGTAG
>JAFGUM010000165.1 GCA_016938515.1 Spirochaetales bacterium
ATGACGCTGGTGTCGTCAAACGCGAGTCCGCCGCCCCAGTAGCAAGCCAGGTTATGCTGACCAGCTACCCACCACATGCCACCGGCTACCGAAGCGGCCATGGCAACAGGAGCGCTGATACCGAGCTCTGCCTTCTTTGCTTCGAGCGTCTTGAAAGCCTTCTCGTAGGCGTCGCGGGTCGTCAGCGACGCGGGGTCGATGCCAGCCTTGGCCAGGATGTCGGCGTTGTAGGCGAGGCCGTAGCCTTCTATTGCCACCGGGAAGCCCAGAACCTTGCCGTCCTTCTTGAACGCCAGGTCGGTGTCCTTGACCCAGGGCTGGTCGCTCAAGTCGGCGATGTAGTCTTTCCAGACCTCGTAGCCGCCGTTGCCTTCTATCATGAAGATATCTGGCATCTGGCCACCCTGTGCCTTGGCCTTCATCGCTCCGCCGTAGTCTCCGCCTCCGCCGAGCGTCTCAACCTTTACAGTAACGCCGGGAACTGCGGCCGTATAAGCGGCAGCGTATGCGTCCAGCGCATCCTTGATCTCTACTTTGAGCTGGAACATGTTCACCGTGGCTTCTTTGCCGCTGTCTGCGCCTTCTTTGCCTCCAACAGCCCACACGGCCGCGGGCAGAAGCACAGCGAAAATAACCGCGATCGCGATTAATCTGGTAGTCGCTTTCTTCATTTCGCTCCCCTTTCACATTCGATGAGATGGTAGGGCAAAGCGCTTCCTCGCGATTCGCCCGTAGGTGTTGCGCAACACCTGTAAAAAAGACTAGCACCTGGTTGCAAGGCTGTCAAGAAAAAGCGGCAAAGTTTTTACAATCGGGTGAACCACACGGCGAGGGGTCTCATATTGAGAGCCGCACGGAACCCGCCATCAGCGTTCCACGCCGCGGGGCTACGGAACTGCAGGCCGGTGCCGCCGTACAGCATCTTTGCCAGCACCGCCGCCAGTTCCGTTGCCTCGGCCCGCATGCCGTACTCGCGTAGCATCGCGACGAAGGCCCACGCCGAGCCGACGAGCACCTCGTTGACCTGGAGCTCCTCGCCGCCGTCCTGCCCGTACCGCGTGCGCCCGGGTTCGGCCACGAGCAGCGGGCCTACGGCGCCGTCGGCGAAATTCCTGTAGTTGTAGCGGTAGACGCTGGCCAGGTGCGCCCGAACCCTGTCTACCGGCGCGAGGTCCCCCAGCCCGGCTTTCCTGGCCAGGAAAACGCCCAGCAGCGCGTCGGTCATCACCGCGTCCGCGTACTTGCCCTCGTCGTTGGTCCGATAGTACTCGCCGTTCCACAGTGTTCCCAGGCTCACCTGCGCCCTGGCCAGCTTGTCCCTGTACGCCGCTGCCGCTGCCGGTTCAAAACGGGCGGCCAGGGCGGCCATCACCGCCCACGCGCCTACGCACAGGCTACACGCGTACGCCGACAGCCCCCTCATGTCCAGGTTGTCCCACGTGCTGTC
>JAFGUM010000166.1 GCA_016938515.1 Spirochaetales bacterium
AACAACGCCGGTGTCGGCGCGTACGGTGACTTTGCCGCGGTAGAACTTGAACGGCAACTAGGCCAGGTGGATCTCAACTGCAGCGCGCTCACCGAATCGTGCTGGCGCTTCTCGCCCATGCTCGATCGCGGCTCGGTAGTAATAAACGTGGCGAGCCTCGCGTCGTTTGCCCCGCTCGGCGGCTTCGCGGTGTACGCTGCGAGCAAAGCGTTCGCGCTGAGCCTGTCGGTAGGCATCGCTACAGAATGGAAGCGACGCGGCATCAAGGTCTGCGCGCTCTGCCCGGGCCCGGTACAGAGCGAGTTTTCCCTGATCGCCTCCAAAGGCCAGCGGGCGGAAGTACGGCACGGATGGTCGACACCCCTTACCACAGCCCGTTGCCTGCGTGATGCAGCGCGTGGCAGACGGGTTTCAATGCCCAGACCGCAATGGCGCTTCAGGCGCCTTGCCGCCTGGCTGGTGGGGCCGGAGCTGTCATCAGATTTCGCGTACCGGTTTATGAAGCGCCCGGGTCCCACATCCAGCTAAAGCCCCACCCTCATAAACCAAGCAACCAGCACGCTTATATTTATATAAATTATTATTGATAATTAATTATCTATAAATAAACTTTCTTGTAATCATCCCCTGCAACACCTGCAAAAACCATATTTCTGACCATAGTCAGTATTATTTTTCGACTATAGTCATAATTCTAAAAATTTAATTTGACTAAAGTCAATTTCGGTGCCTACCATGCTCAAGTCAAAACACGTACGCACTTGGGGTGGCAGCGCGCGGCCGCCTCTGCATACGTATCATCCCCACGTACCAAGGAGCATCGAATGCAAGCATTATTGGCATCGCTACCTATCCTGCTGGTCGTCGTACTCATGGCCGGGTTCAACTGGCCCGCAAAGAGAGTCATGCCGCTTGGCTGGCTACTCGCCGTCATACTGGCCGCCTTCGCCTGGCGCATGCCGGCGCAGTGGCTGGCTGGCGCCACCGTCTCGGGGGCGCTCGACGCCTTCAATATCCTTATCATCGTGTTCGGGGCCATCCTGCTGATGAACACGCTCAAGCACTCCGGAGCCATCCGCGCCATCAAGGCGACGTTCTACAACATCAGCCCGGACCGTCGAGTCCAGGCCATCATCATCGCGGGACTCTTCGGCTTCTTCATCGAAGGCGCCGCCGGGTTCGGCACCCCAGCCGCCCTCGCTGGCCCGCTGCTCGTCAGCCTCGGCTTCCCGCCCCTCGCCGCCGCCATCCTGGCGCTCGTAGGCAACAGCATGCCGGTGAGTTTTGGTGCCGTGGGCACTCCTATACTGGGTGGCGCGGCCAAGGTACTCGACTCTCCCGGAATCCGTGAAGCGCTGACCCAGTACGGCTGGACCTTCGACGTGTTCGTGCACCAGATAGGCGTGTACACCGCAGTCATACACGCCGCGGTGGGCACCTTCCTGCCCCTCCTCATCGTGATGATCCTTACCAAGCTCTTCGGTGAGAAGAAGAGTTTCAAGGACGCCTTCGCCATAGCTCCGTTTGCCCTGTTCGCGGGCCTGAGCTTCTCTATCCCCTACCTGCTCATCGCCATCTTCATCGGCCCGGAACTGCCGTCATTGCTCGGTGCGCTCATAGCGCTTCTCATAACGATTCCTGCCGCCAAGTCCGGATTTCTGCTGCCCAAGACCACCTGGGACTTCCCCGAGCGCAAGCACTGGGGCAGTGACTGGGTAGGAACCGTAGAACCTGGCGAACTCAAGGACGACACGCCGCAGATGAAGACCATGCTCGCATGGCTTCCGTACCTGCTCGTCGCGCTCATCCTGGTCGTAACGCGCATTCCTGCGCTTGGCATCAAGCAGATGCTTACCAGGCCAGAAGTTACCATTATCTGGAAAGGCATACTCGGCACCAAGCTGGCGTACAGCCTGCAGCCACTGTACCTGCCGGGCACGGTACCCTTCGTCCTCGTCGCGATTCTTACCATCTTCATGCACCGCATGAATAAAAAAGCCGTCAAGGATACCTGGGCTGGCAGCTTGAAGCAGATGGTTCCCGCTACGATCGCCCTCGTGTTCGCCGTCGCCATGGTCGCTGTGATGCGCAACTCCGGCAACAACGATTCGGGCAACCTGGACATGCTCAAGACGCTGTCTACCGCCGCGGCGGCCGCGTTGAGCCCGGTGTGGGTCTTTGTCGCTCCGTACATCGGCGTACTCGGCGCCTTCATGGCAGGCAGCAATACCACGTCCAACATACTGTTCAGCACCTTCCAGTACGAAGTGGCCACGAGCGCCGAATTGTCGCGCGTCGTCATCGTCGCGCTGCAGGTGCTCGGTGGTGCCGTGGGCAACATGATATGCGTGCACAACGTCGTCGCGGCGAGTACGACAGTAGGTGTACTCGGCAAGGAAGGCAAGATCATCAGGATCAACCTCGTACCAGCCGCGCTGTATGCACTTCTCGCCGGTATCGTAGGCTGGCTCATCATGACAGTCTTCGTACCTGGATTGTTCTAAAACACCTGGAGGTAGTTCGTGAAAATTATAGTACCCATCAAACAGGTGCCGGAAACGAGCAATGTCAAGATGGATCCGGAAACAGGCACGGTCATCAGGGCCGGCGTGGAGACCGTAGTCAATCCGCTGGATCTGTACGCGCTGGAAACAGCGCTCAGGCTCAAAGAGCAGCACGGCGGTACGGTAACGGCGCTGTCCATGGGACCACCACAAGCCGTCAAGGCGCTGAAAGAAGCCGTTGCCATGGGCTGTGATGACGCGGTACTCGTATCCGACCGCAAATTCGGCGGCTCGGATACCTGGGCTACATCGTACACCCTGGCGCAAGCTGTAAAGAAAATAGGTGACTACGATCTGATCATCGCCGGAGAGCGAGCCACAGACGGCGACACCGCGCAGGTAGGCCCTGGCATAGCATCCTGGCTCGATATCCCCGTCGCCACGTACGTCGCCAGAATAGAGACGGTGAAGGACAAGCACATCGTACTCGAGAGGCTCGTAGAGGACGGCTACCAGATACTGTCGCTGCCACTACCCTGCCTCATGACCGTAGTCAAGGAAATCGCGGCGCCCCGCCTGCCCACCCTGGGCGGCAAAATACGCGCGCGGGAATTGACGATACCCGTATTCAGCACCGAGAACATGGAGCTGGAACCAGCCGCGCTGGGCCTCAAGGGGTCACCGACCAAAGTCGTCAAGATTGACACACCCAAGGTAACACGGGGTGGCAAGGTAGTCAGGGCTGGTGATGACGAAGCTGTCGTCTCGGCCGTAGATGAGCTGATGAGCTTCCTCGAAGCCAAGGGCATAGTGTAAAGGAGGGACAGAGCATGAGTTTTGTATGGACAATAGCCGAACAACACGACGGCAAACTCAGGGACGTCTCCTTTGAGCTACTGGCGCGAGGGCGGAAACTGGCTGACAAGCTGGGAACCAAGCTGGCCTCAGTACTCATAGGTGACAAGGTTGGCGAACAAGCCATGGAAGAGCTCATCCGCAGGGGTGCGGATGAAGTATATTCGATACAAGATCCACGGCTGGCCAATTTCGTCTGCGAATCGTATGCCAGGGTGCTGACGCGCGTGATCAAGACCTACCAGCCGAGCATCATCCTCGCGGCGGCGACCTCGTCGGGACGCACGCTGATGCCGTACCTGGCGATAAAGGTAACTGCTGGTCTTACGGCTGACTGCACCGAACTGGACATCGAGGAAGGCACGGGCAACCTGCTGCAGACGAGGCCGGCCATAGGCGGCAACATCATGGCCACCATCAAGACGCCGGATCACCGGCCGCAGATGGCCACCGTGCGGCCCAAGTCGAGCCGGCCTCTCCCAGCGGATGCCTCGCGCTCAGGCAAGATCATCGCGGTGCCGGTCACCGACGACATGATAGACGGACGGGCGACCGTCGTGGGCTACCGCAAGGATGCCACCGATTTCGTCAACGTCGAGGAAGCGGACATCGTCGTTGCCGGCGGCAAGGGCCTCAAGAAAGGTGACAACTTTACGATGATACGAACGCTCGCCGACAGCTTCGGCGGCGTAGTCGGAGCCAGCCGCGAGGCGGTGGACAGGGGCTGGATAGGCTACCCTCACCAAATAGGCCTCTCCGGAAAGACCATCTCACCCAAGCTGTACATAGGCGTAGGCATCTCGGGCTCTATCCAGCACCTTGCTGGTATCAAGACGAGCGAAATAATCGTCTCGGTAAACAGCGACCCAGACGCCAGCCTGCACAAGGTGGCTGACTTCGGCATAGTGGGAGACGCCTTCCAGGTTGTACCTGAAATCCAGCGCCGCATGGACAGGCGAAACGGAGGAGCGAAATGACCACGACCAGTACAACCCGATACAAGCCCGTAACCGCGGCGATAGTCGAAGAGCTGCGCACGATCACCAGCCCGCGAAACGTCCTCGTGGACGAGGAAAAGATAGAAGCGTACTCGCACGACGAGACCGACGCGCAGGAGTACGGGCACATGCCTGAGGTCGTCGTGCTGCCGACGACGACTGAACAAGTGGCGGCCATCGTCAAGCTCGCCAACAGGGAGCTCATACCCATAACGCCCCGCGGCGCGGGGTCAGGGCTCTCTGGCGGCGCGATTCCGCAGTTTGGCGGCATACTCGTTTCGCTTGAAAAGATGAACCAGCTCCTGGAACTCGACGTTGAAAACATGGTCGCCGTCGTCGAGGCTGGCATGGTGACCAACGACCTGGCCGTGTACGTCCAGGAACGCGGCCTGTTCTTCGCCGGTTACCCGATGAGCCTGCAGACCTGCGTCATCGGCGGCAACATCGCCGAGAACGCCGGCGGCGGCAAAGCGGTTAAGTACGGCGTAACCGGGCGCTACATCCAGGGCATGGAACTGGTCACGCCCACCGGTGACGTCGTATGGCTTGGCGGCAAACTATCCAAGGATGTGTCGGGCTACGACCTCAAGTCGCTCGTCGTCGGTTCGGAAGGAACGCTCGGCATAGCGACCAAGGCAATCATCAAGCTGATAGGCTACCCTACCGCCAAGGCGGACCTCCTCGTGCTGTTCAAGACGCCGCGAGAGGCCATAGACGTGGTCCCGGTCATCCTCTCCAAAGGTCTGACCCCGACCAGCATCGAGTTTATGGATCAGCTGTCGATTATCACCAGCTGCAAGTACCTCAATGAAAGCCTGCCCTACGAGAAGGCGGGGGCCATGCTCCTCATCGAGCTGGACGGTACCAACGCCGAGCAGATCGAGATGGACCTGATAGCCGCGGGGCAGCTCTGCGAAGAGCACGGCGCCATCGAAGTGTACGTGGCCGAAGACAGGAACAACATCGAGCGCATTTGGAACGTGCGGCGCAACATAGCTGAGGCCTTCAAGGTGTACAGCCCGATACAGAGCCTCGAGGACATCGTCGTTCCCATCTCGCGCATACCGGAGATGATTCCCGAGCTTGACAAGCTGAGCGAGAAATATCACGTCAAGATACCCTGCTACGGGCACGCTGGTGACGGCAACCTGCACGCCACGCTCGTCAAGGACCCGGACATGAGCATGGAAGACTGGAAAAAGAACGAAGTGGCCTGCCTGAGGGAGCTGTACCGGATAACGGGCGAACTCGGCGGCAAGATTTCAGGTGAGCACGGCATCGGTCTCAAGCGCAAAATCTTCCTCAAGGAAGTCATCGACCCGGTGGAGATGAAGCTGATGCAGGCGATTAAAGTCGCCTGGGACCCAAAGAACATCATGAACCCCGGCAAGATCTTCGATCTCGCGGAGTAGCCGGAAGGGGACAGAGCGCTAGCTCTGTCCCCTTTACTTTGTTTCCTTTACTTAGACAGCAGGGGACAGGCAGGGGGACAGAGGTTAGATAGAGGAGCAGCATGGACGGGGACAGAGCTCGCAGCTCTGTCCCCTCGTTGAAGAGGCATTCAAGCTATCCGGAGGCCTCGGCAAGGAGAGAATATGTCAAGCACTGTACTGAAATATGGGTATGAAGGATTAGAGCTTAGTCTACCCGATACCGCCAACTTTGCAGGAATATTGGAACCACGCCACCGTCCCGCGTTGTCTGACCCAAGCGCTGCAATAGAAAAGAGTTTACGCGAACCTATTGCTTCACCTGCCTTGCGGGAACTAGCGCGGGGACGACGCAATGCCGTTGTCGTCATCAGCGACATTACGAGACCTGTCCCCAATACACTGATCCTGCCGCCACTGCTCGAGGCGCTCGGGGATGCCGGCATAGATCGTAAAGCCATCACGATTCTTATCGCTACAGGGATACACCGCCCGAACGAAGGGGAAGAGCTTGTCCAACTCGTAGGTACCGACATAGCTCGCGATTATCACATCATCAATCATTTTTCAAAAGACGATACAGGCATGAGTTACGCTGGCACGATCATGGGTGACACACCAGTCTACGTAAACAAGCTATACGCCGAAGCTGATCTCAAGATACTCACCGGTTTTATCGAGCCTCATATGTGGGCTGGATACTCAGGTGGTCGAAAATCGATATTGCCTGGCATATCCAGCGTTAAAACACTTGAGTTTATGCACGGGGCAGAGATGGTAGCTCACCCTGATGTCGTGTACGGAAAGCTGGAGGGCAATCCATTCCATGAAGCAGGCTTGCTCATTATGGAACGCGTCGGTGCGGACTTCCTCGTAAACGTGACTTTGGACACGTCGAAGCGCGTTACTGGTGTATACTCAGGGCATCCTGTACAAGCACACCTTCGGGGAGCCCGAGAACTCGAGCCTTACTGTACGACATACCTGGATCAACCGCTCGACTTTGTCGTTACCACCAATGGCGGAGCGCCTCTTGATATCAACTTATATCAAACCTCCAAGGGTGTAGCCGGAGCCGCCCCCGTCTTGAGGAAAGGCGGATCTATGGTCGTGGCATCCAGATGCCCCGAAGGTCTGGGCAGCCCAGAGTTTGTTGCCGCGATGAACGAGTATACAACCCCTGACGACTGGATTCGGAGAGCCTTGGCGCACGAGTTCTTCTATATAGATCAGTGGTGTGCACAAGAATTCTTTAAATGGATGGGTGACCATCCGATCCACCTTTATTCAGAGGGGGTAAGCCCGGATCTCCAGAGACGGTACGGGTTTAATCCGACAAACGACATAGCAGGGACTGTCGTCGAAATGCTGGATAGATACGGACATAACGCCAGATGGGCTATCGTTCCCGACGGCCCATACCTCATACTGCGCCTCAGCTAGCGACACGACGTCTGATAAGGGTCAATGCTCCTCGTCACACTGCAAAAGGCATTGACCTTGGTCGCCATGCCTTATATGTTTGGTACTTCGATGGAACGATTAAGCCGAACTGCCCAGCGAACCAAAACCAAGCTCATGGATGCCGCGCTCGCCCTATTCAAGGAGCGCGGCTTTGACTCGGTTACGATAGACGAAATCACCCAGACAGCGGGTGTCGCCAAGGGTACCTTCTACACGTACTTCGGAACCAAGAGCGACATAATCGTAGACGCATTCTGGGAGATAGACGCCTACTACGAGACGTATTCATCAAAGAACCTGTCACGCTACAAGACGGCGCGTGACAAGCTCCTGGCCTTTACCCGGGCCCAGATGAAATACGTACGCGACGTCGTCGGCAACAACAGCCTCAAGATTCTTTACGCCAATCAAGCCGCCCAGCCCGGCTCCAACAAAATGATAACCAACCGAGAACGGAAGTGGCACTCGATCGTCAGGGACGTCATACTCGAGGGGCAGGCAGCGGGTGAGTTTCGTACCGATCTGGATGCCAACCGGTTATCACAACTGTTCAATCGTTCAGCCCGCGGGGTTTTCCTTGACTGGTGCGTCCAGGACGCCGCTTTCGACCTCGTAAAGGAAGGCGTCGCGGTGATGCGTGACTTTGTGATGGCCGCGCTTGAAAACACTCCCCGACAATAGAAGCGGGCACACATAGATCCAATGTAGCTTAATCCCAAGTGTAACTATCGACTCGAGTTCCAAGAGTTGCCCTCACATTTAATCCGGGGAACGTGTGCAAGCTGAAGCTGTGCGTGCTCTGGTAGCATGAGCCTTAGCAAATCATCAGTTGCAGCGCATAACTCCGTAATTCCCGCTCTATGATGCCATAGCCCGCCGTACCGCCAGTCCCGACGATTCTCTACTTGGCTCGCTTCAACCGGATTTGCATCCACATAGCTGTGTACCCTCAAAAATTCGCTGAATCCCGCAATTATTTTTGAAAAAAAGCGTTCGCCCCACACGTGGCCGGTAAGCCCGTGAATACGGTTGTAAGTCATCGCGAACACACTCAGGATCCACTGCATCAGCCGCGACAGGTTGGTTTTTCCTTCGGGTCGAATCAGAAAATGGAAGTGATTCCCCATGATACAGAAATTCTCAAGTCTGAACGCAAATTTCGCCTTGGCGCGTTGCATGACCTCAAGAAACAGTTCTTTCATGTCCTCTGAATCAAGGATCATCTCCTTGCGATTTGCTCGCGCCGTCACATGGTATAAAGAGCCATCTCGCAGAATTCTTGGCTTTCGCATAGTTCCAATACGCCGCTCCGCG
>JAFGUM010000167.1 GCA_016938515.1 Spirochaetales bacterium
CCACGGAGGATACAACGATGTTCGAAACGCTGTTCTCAAGTTTTCAGGGGCTGATATTCGGGGGCCTGGGCGTCATAGCCTTCGTCATCCTCATCGCGCTGCTCAAGGCAACGATACGCGTCGCCTCGCCAGACCGGATACTCGTGGTTACCGGCCGTAAAGCCAAGCGGCACGGCCGTGAGTTTGGCTTCACGGTAGACCGTGGCAGGACGATGGTTATACCCTACTTTCAATCTGTTGGCACTCTCGACCTGGGAGTATTTCCAATTAACGTTCGTGTCGAAGGCGTAAACAGCGCCAATGGTATCACGATGGGCGCCGACGCCACGGCGTGCGTCTGCATAGACGATGATGATGAGGCCATGCTGTACAGTGCGGTCGAGCGCTTGATGGGCAAAGATACGCGACAGATACACGAGCAGATTCAGCAAACGCTCGTCGGCAATTTCCGCGGCGCCCTCAACAAGGCCACGCCGCTTCAGGCCATAGGCATGGAAGATGTAGGCGGTGACGACGGCGCCCCAGCCGCCGATCTTGGTGAACGCGCGCAGTTCCGCGCGGAGCTTCTAGCCGACATCAATTCTGATCTTCGCTCGTTTGGTATGAAAGTGGTTTCAGTATCGCTGCAAAAAATATGGGATACGTCCAACTACATAGCCACCCTCGCCCAGAAAACTCTGGCCGAGAAGCGCCAGGCCGTCGAGATAGAGGAGTCCAGGCTACGCGCCATAGCCGACCAGGCCGAGAGTGAATCGCGCAAGCGCATGGAGGTGGCGAGAAGTCAGGCGGACGAAGCGATAATCGCCGCCAGGCAAGAGCTCGAGGTATACAGGCGCGAGTCGTCGGGCCTCATTGAGGAAGCCAGGCTCAAAGCCGACCAGGCTATAGCCGAAGCGCGCAACTCCGGCGAATCGGCCGTGCAGGCCCAGCTCGTCGAATTGCAGAAGCTCAGAAACCAGTCGGCGGTAACCCTCGTCGAGACGGCCAACGAGGAGTCCGCGCGGATAGTCGCCGCGGGTGACCGCGAAGCCGTGTCCACCCGGGAAGGCGCCCGCAACGAGATACTCAAAGCCAAGGC
>JAFGUM010000168.1 GCA_016938515.1 Spirochaetales bacterium
GCGAATGTCTTTTAACAGCAGATGGCTCGCGTCGGGGCCGTCGCTGCCTGGTGCGTACGCCGCGAGGTCCTCCATGCCGTTACGAGTCCAATGTTGCAGTATGGGGTCGACGAGACGCCAGGCTTCTTCTGTTTCGTCAAAGCGGATGAACAGCGTGGAGTCTCCGGCCATAGCGTCGGCGAGCAATCTCTCGTAGGGGCCAGCTACGGTTGCGGCCGAGTCTCTGAGCATGCCCACGAGTTCTTCGCGTACCGCCTTGTCAGATCCTGGCGCTTTGGTGTTGAAGCGGAGCACGACACCCTCGTCAGGCTGTATCCTGAGAACCAGGTGGTTGGCATCGAGAGCCGGGCCTGGTATTTCCGCGTCACCTGGCCTGAAGTGCACGACTATCTCAGTCTTTCGGCAGGACAGAGCCTTGCCGGTTTTGAGTATGAACGGCACGCCGGCCCAGCGCCAGTTGTCAACGTCAAGCCTGAGCGCAACGAAGGTTTCTGTGGCGGAGCCCGGCCTCACGGAGGGTTCAACCTGATAGTCATCGTACTGGCCACGAACCGCGACGTGTGGTGCTTCTTCCATCGAGGCGTGCGGTACCGAGCGAAGCAACCTGACTTTCTCTTCCCGCACCGCTTCCTGCGACAGTAAATCCGAGGGTGGTTCCATTGCGCACAGGCAAAAAAGCTGCATCAGGTGATTCTGCAGCATGTCGCGGGCAGCGCCGGTCGCGTCATAGAAGTCTCCACGCGACCCGATGCCACCAGATTCGGCTACGGTAATTTCTACGTGGTCTATGTACTTGCGGTTCCACAGCGGCTCGAAAATCGCGTTGGCAAAGCGGAAATACAGGATGTTCTGCACAGCATCTTTTCCCAGGTAGTGGTCTACCCGGAAAATATCGCGTTCGTCGTAGCGCTCGTGGAGTAGTGTGTTGAGGGTGTGCGCGCTGGCCAGATCGGTGCCGAATGGCTTTTCAACGAGCAGCCTCCTGTATCCCACGGCTTCCGAGGCGTAGCCAGCGAGCCCGGCGGCCGCGATGCTCGCGGCGGCGTCACCAAAGCGATCCGGCGTACACGCCAGGTAAAACAGGCCGTTGATTTCTGGTGAAGGGAAGCATGATGCAGCCAGGTTGCCGTACGCGCCAGGGTCTGAAGCGTCCCCCTGGAGGTACGTTATACGAACGCTGAATGCAGACCAGGACGCCTCGTCGAACGCGGGGTCAACGCTTCTGCACGAAGTTTCAAGCATGGCGCGGTAGGCTGTATCGTCCAGTGGCCGACGAGCGGTTCCAACTACGCGGAAGCCCGCTGGCAATCCCCGGGCAAGCCATAGTCGGTACAACGCCGGAATGATTCGCCTGGTCGCCAGATCACCGGTGCCCCCGATGATGACCATGACCGTTTTTTCGTCTGCGCCGTCGTTCATCGAGCCCTCTTTCGATACTCCACGTGGATACTATCGACATAAAGACGCCAAACCTGAATCTAGTTCATCGAACCTTGGTGCTCACCGCCCAACGACACTGCTGGTAGTAGTATTGATACTATGGTGCCACTTTGACCAGTATGGAAAATGGATAGACACAAGGTTCGATGAACTACCTAAAAGCTGGCGAGCGCGTATACCCCGATGAGTAGCTCGATGAGTGCAAGGTCAGGGTCGACCCGATCCTGTTCGCGGAGGCGGCCTACGTACCAGTAGAAGATGCCAAGGCGAGGATCTATACGAAACACGTACTGCATAAAGCCATCGGCGCTGGCGTCTTCTCCGAACAGCAGGCACGCTATGGAGTCGGCAACTCCTACGAAGGCAGGGACAGCGTTGACGTAGTCCGCCGCGCTTACCATGCCCACAAAGGCATCGAGAGAGGCGAGGGCGTCTGATTTTCGCACCTCGTCTTTTTCGTCTACCCAGGTTTTTGCGACGAGCAGGCCTACGTTATCCCTGAACACGTCGAGGAGATGGCTTCTCTTCGTGGCCACGTCGCCCGCGTTGCCCTGTACGTACTTCCTGAACGCTCCGGGGCCGCCGATGATATCGGCGAGCGCAGAGCCGTACTCCTGGCGGAGCACTGCGTTGTCGGTTCCGACGAGGAGAGGGAACAGTTCGAAGGCGGCTTTCTCGACGTCCAGGTCCGCTGGATCGTCGACCGCGTACACGGGTACGCTCATGGGGCTACCATGTCACGACGCCCGCGGCTTTGTCAATAATAGAGGATTGAGCGTTTCGAGTGTCCTTCAGAGTTGAAAAGAGCGTCGGTTCCGGTTACGATTATGGACTAGGGAACGTTGCGTTCCACAGTACCGAAAGTCCGGAAGGCCACCATGAACGACATCATAGTACACGCGGAGGCAGTTCTGGGTTGCGGCTTTGTAGCCGACAAGTACCTGGAGCCAGGTGAGAACGAGTATAGGCTGAGGGACGCGCAACAGGATAAAGCGCTCGACGGGTATAGACCACTGTCGCATCTCGATGTCGAAATCCTTATAAAAAATGGCAATCGCTCGTCTGACTGGAGCAAGATCCGTGTGCGCGACCCCTTTGACGCCACGCTGGTACGCAACAGCGAGTTCGCGGGCCTCGTGCGCATTGGACGCCTCGAGCGGGTAGTGCTCGAACATCACGACATGATGATTCCCGCGGGCATAACCAATTCCCGCATCATATCCTGCGATATAGGCGATGAATGCGCTATACATGCGTGCAACTACCTTGCTCACTACATCGTTGGCGATAGGTGTCTGCTGCTGAATAACGATGAAATTCACGCTACCGATCACGCCAAGTGGGGCAACGGCATCGTCAAGGAAGGTGAATCTGAAGACGTGCGCGTATGGATGGACATAATGAACGAAGCCGGTGGCAGGTCGGTGCTGCCGTTTGATGGCATGCTCTGCGCCGATGCCTATCTCTGGGCCAAGCGCCGGGATGATTCCGTGCTTATGGAGCGCTTCAAGGAAATGACCCAGGCTACCTTTGAGTACCGGCGCGGTGAATACGGCGTTATCGGCTCGGGTTCTGTCCTCAAGAGCAACCATATAATCAAGGACACGCGGATAGGAGAATGCGCGTATATAAAAGGCGCAAACAAGCTCAAGAATCTGACTATCAATTCCAGCGAAGCCGAGCGTACGCAGATAGGCGAAGGAGTCGAGCTCGTCAACGGCATCGTCGGTTACGGATGCCGCGTGTTCTACGGGTGCAAGGCGGTACGCTTTGTAATGGGTACGAATGCGGCGCTCAAGTACGGCGCAAGGCTCATTCATTCTGTACTGGGTGACAATTCAACCGTATCGTGCTGCGAGATACTCAACAACCTCATCTACCCGGCCCATGAGCAGCACCACAATACGAGTTTCCTTATCGCTGCCATAGTGCGCGGCCAGTCAAACATGGCGGCTGGCGCCACGATAGGCTCCAACCACAACTCCAGGGCCAACGACGGAGAAATTGACGCGGGCCGCGGCTTCTGGCCAGGCTTGTCCACGTCGGTAAAGCACAGCTCGCGATTCGCGTCCTACTGCCTGCTCGCCAAGGGCGATTACCGCTTTGAACTGGACGTGCCGTTCCCGTTCGCGCTCGTGGCAGATGACGCGTCACGAGACAGGCTCGAAATAATGCCGGCGTACTGGTGGATGTACAACATGTACGCGCTGCTGCGCAACGAGGCCAAGTTTTTGGCGCGGGACAAGCGCCAGAGTCGCGGGCAGAATATCGAATTTTCCCCATTCGCGCCCGACATAGCCGAGGAGGCTTTCCGCTCGCTCGAGTTGCTCGAGCGCTTCGTCGGCCTGGCGTGGTACCGCAGAGCAGGGGGCGCGCAAGCCGTCGTCGAGGGCAGCGATGAAGACGCGTTGCGGGTCAAGGGACGGGAACTTCTTGTTGGCCCGCGAGAAGACGTGGACTGCCTGGAGGTGTTCGCCGAAGGCGTTGAAAATTCACGGCGTCGCGTCGTTGTGCAGAAACCAAGGCGTGCGTACAAGGCGTACCGCCACCTCCTGCGCTGGTACGCGCTCCGGGTAATAATAGCGTACTTTGCCGAAAGACCTGAAACGACGTTCCAGGATGCTTCTGACGTGCTTTCCGGACCGCGCGTAGTGGAGTGGGAAAACCTGGGTGGTCAGCTTGCGCCGCGGGAGAAGGTAGAGGCTCTCATAGCGGATATCAGGTCGGGGGTCGTTAACGGTTGGGAGGAAACGCACGCCGAGTACGCCAGGCTCTGGTCTGAGTATCCGCTGGACAAGGCGCAGCACGCGTGGGCGACGCTGTGCGCTCTGCTGGAAGTTGAAGCTCTCGATGAGCAGGCGCTGTCCAGGGAAGTTTCCCGCTTCATGGAAACGACTCGCTTCATAGAGGAGCAGGTGTATCTGACGCGGCGCAAGGACTACAGCAACGAATTCCGCAAGGCCACGTTCAGAGGCGAGGAAGAGATGCGCGCGGTGCTTGGTTCACCCGAAACCAACTCGTTTATACGGCAGACGCACGCCGCGATGGAACGATGGAGAGCCAGGGCTGATGCCCTGCTGGAGCGGCTGGCGACGTAAAAATACCTCGCCACACGCGTGGCGAGGTATGCCAAAAGCTTCTGGACGCTGGGGTTATTTCCCCTTGCCGCCCTGTTCCATGGCACCGACAGGCGCGCTGGCATCAGGCGCGGTGGGGGTTTGCACCCTTGTCTGGGTCTGGGTTTTAGTCTGCGTCGCCGTACCCGTCGCGGCCTTGGTTCTTACCTGCTCCCGCACCATGGTCATGGCCGCGGTCTCGCACTGATCCGCCGACTGGCCTTGTCTGTCCCGAAAGCGTACCTGCTCAGCGAGCTGGGTTAGTTCTTTCTCACGCAAGCCGCCATCCAGCGCGTCATTGATCAGCCTGAACGCGTTCTGGACGCGAATACCGGCTTGCACCATCGCGAGCAGGGCCTGCTCGGCCGCCTTGGAGTCTTCAAGCGTCAGCTTGAGACGCTCGGCATGACCGGCGATGAGCGCCAGCGCCTCTTCAGCGCTCGCGGGCTCTTCCAGTTCCTGGGCCCATACTGCTCCTGTCATAGCCAGCGCCATCGTCGCAATTAGAAGCTTCTTCATCATAATCCTCCTGTGTACGAGAGGGATGCGTGCTGTCGGATCCGACATCCGGCGTTCGCCCCGCTCGTCAACGTATACCAGCCCAAGTGCCAGGTGGTTGCACAGAAAAAAAACCGACGGTACGGGACACTCGCCCGATGGTGGTATATAGTTCCATGGCGATGCGTAACGACGATGACGATGCGACGATAGTAGCTCTCGTGCTCGGCGGGGACGTCGAGGCTTTTCGCGTGCTCGTAGAGCGGTATTCGGACCGGGTGTTCGGGTTTTGCCGAGCCCGCCTTGGCGATGATTCAGACGCCGAGGATGCGGTGCAGGATGTTTTTATACGGGCATTCCGGTCACTTGGCGCGTTTGACGCTGGGCGCAGCTTTGTCTCCTGGCTGTTCTCCATAGCGGCAAACCGCGTCAAGTCACGGTACGCGGTGCGATCGTCCGCGGCCACCATGGTACAGCGAGCTGGGATGGAAGCCGCCATAGCCGGCGAAGCGGCTTCCCTGGCGGCAAACCCCGAGCAATTGGCGCTCGACAGGCTGTCGGCGGAGGAGCTCAGGCGCGCTGTCGCTGGCTTGCAACCGTCGTACCGGGCTCCCGTGGAGCTGTTCTACTTTGCGGGGCTCAGCGTGGCCGACACGGCGAGCGCACTTGGACTGGGTGAGGAAGCCGTCAAGACCAGGTTGTTCAGGGCGCGCCACCTTTTAGCCAGAAAAATTGCAGAAGAGGAGCAACCCGCCGAACGTAGCGCGGGTATACCATGATATGCGGGGTACGAGTCCGATGAATACACGACACAAAGCCAGGCCACTGGACGCGGAATCGTTTCTGGACACGGCGTCTCTGCCGTTTACCCGTAATCCGGAGGCGGCCAGAGCCACCACCGAAGCCATCATGGCGAGCGTCCGCGGGAGCAAAGGTCGGCAGCGCGTCTGGCGTATCGCGCCCAGGGCCAGGCGTATAGTCAGTCTGGCGGTAGCCGCGGCGCTCATCGCGGCACTGTCGTCGGTCTTGACCTTCAGCTACCTGCGCGCGAGCGGTTTGGTAGATGTGCGCTTTGTGCTGGTAGCGCCCGAGGCGTCTTGTGTGCATCTCGCCGCTGATTTTAACCGCTGGTCGCCCGAGGGCTATGAAATGAAGCGAAATGACGATGGCAGCTGGGAAATAACCGTACCACTGCGCAAGGGCCGTGCGTACGCGTACAACTTTATAATCGACGGTGAACGGTGGATCGCGGATCCTTCGTCTGCCCAGGTGCTGGACGATGGTTTCGGAGGATCGAGTTCGTCGATTTCGTTGTAGGAGGAGCCGGCGATGTCTGTGAGAGTATTGATTTCGGATACGCTACGGGTTTTGATGCTCATGGGGCTATTACTGGCCTCTACGCTGGTGTTTGGCCAGCCCGCAGCCAGACAGGGCGGAGGATCGGCCTCTCCACCAACTATCAATCCGCCCGCAAGCGGCGCTGCCGGTTCCTCGCAGAATGGTCTCAAGGCGGGTGGAGCGGACTCCGGAACGACTGAACGGGGCGACACTCCCGGCTTTCGTCTCGATGGCGAAACCGGTTATCCGTCAGGGAGTTTTGACGAGTGGCTCGACTCGTTCCGTGACGGCCAGCGACTGGCGGATGTCCGTGAC
>JAFGUM010000169.1 GCA_016938515.1 Spirochaetales bacterium
CCGGGCCCCGTCCAGACGCCCGATCCCTATCAGCGAAAAAGCGTGCAGCGTAAGAAGCGAGCTGGATCGAGGGCCGTAGGCGTAGGCTGTACCCACGTAGGTAACGGCGCGCTCGTACTCGCCAAGCTCGTACTGGCACCTTGCCAGGGCTGCCCACGCGTCGCCGTAAGCGGGATTCAGCGTTACGGCTTCCATGAAGGCGTCGGCGGCACGGTACAGATCCCCCGCTTCCATCAGCGCGAGCCCGGTTTTGTAGGAGGCCCTGGGATCCGCTTTTTGCGCTTGTTGCGCCGCCACGGGTGAAATCATGAAGAAGCAGACGGCAACAGCCAGAGCCGCTCGCGCCCGGCAGCTTCCAGGCGTCATGGTTCCTCGGGAGCCTCCGGCCTGCGGAGTATCTTGACGGCACCGATACGATGACCGTCCATCTCCTGGATTACAAAGTCGAACAATTGCCAGCTTACCTTCTCGTAGCGCGCCGGAATTTTCCCGAACAAGTCGAAAACGAATCCGCCGAGCGTGTCAAAACCCTCAGTAGGCAGGTTGACGCCTATCTCCTCGTTCAGGTCTTCCAGGTTGACGCGTGCGTCGCACAGCCACGCGGCGTCGCCAAGGGCGACTATATCCTCGCGCTCATCGTCAAACTCGTCCTGTATGTCGCCAACTATCTCTTCTATTATGTCTTCCATGCAGACTATACCCGAAACGCCGCCGTACTCATCTATGGCGATGGCTATGTGCACGTGCCGCCGCTTGAATTCGCGAAGCAGGGTGTCTATACGTTTTGATTCCGGAACAAAAAAGGGCTTGCGTATGAGCGTTGACAGATCGATCTGCTCACCCTTGGCGATTGCCAGCAATAGATCCTTGACGTAGAGCACGCCAACGACGTCGTCTATGGTCTCCCGGTACACCGGAATCCTTGAATGCCCGCATTCAATGACCGTTGCCAGAAGCTCATCTCTCTGCGCATCAAGGGGGATAAACACCGTGTCTATACGCGGAACCATGACCTCCTTGACGGTGGTCTCGGACAGCTCTTCGATGCCCCGTATCATCTCCCGGCGCTCGGTGTTGGCCTCGTCTGAATCATCCGCATCGTCAGGGCCAGCACTCTCGCCCGCTCCTGGCAGCACAACGCGCATCATTCGTGCGATGAATCCGCTCGTCTTCAAAATATCGTTTCCTCCGATAGGGTGGCGAGCAGGCTCTCCTGACGCATGAGCATCGGCTCGCTCGCTTCGTTCGTTTCGTGATCAAGGCCGGACAGGTGCAGGATGCCGTGTAGTACCAGCCGACGCAGCTCCTCATCCTCGCTGACGCCAAAGTCAGCCGCGTTCGCCGCCATGACCGAAGGGCATAGTACCACGTCTCCGGCTATATAGCGACGCCCGTTTTCACCGTCTACCCACTCGCCGAGCCCGAAGGACAGCACGTCTGTAGGCCCCTCCTTGCCCCGGTATTCGAGGTTGAGCTCGGCTATAAAGGCTTCATCGCAGAATAGCAACGATAGATCCCAGTCTGAAAGCCCGGCAGCGTCCATCGCCCTGGTGGCGAACCTGGCGGCGTTTTCAAGCCAGGGCGGCTCAGCGATATTCCGGACATCGGCCAACGTGCGGTTCACGCCTGTTCCTTCGTTTTGGGGTATTCGATTCTCGAATGGAAATGGCCAGACAGCACCCTGACAAAGGAGTTTTTGATGAGTTCCAGATCCCTGAACGTCAACTCACTCCTGGCTAGCTGGCCGTGCTCGTAGCGATCCATGACCATATCCTTGACAAATTGCTCCAGACGCCCGATCGACGGGCGCTTGAGCGTCCTGGAAGCAGCCTCGACGCAGTCGGCCAGCATCACCACGGCGGCTTCCTTGCTGGAGGGAAGCGGCCCCGGATACCGGTAGTCCTCGGAATTGGTCTCGCTCGACCCCTTCTGCGCCTGCGCGTAGAAGTAACTGATCAAGGAAGTCCCGTGGTGCTCTGCTATTATGGCCTTGACGGTATCAGGCAGGCGCAGCGCTTCAGCGCGTTCAAGGCCAAACTTGACGTGCCCTCGAAGCACCGTTGCCGACAGCCTAGGATTGATCTCATCGTGTTTGTTGTAGCCGCCCTGGTTCTCTATGAAGTATTCTGGTTTCTCTATTTTGCCAATGTCGTGGTAGTACGCGCCAACGCGGGCGAGCAGCGCGTCAGCGCCAATTTCCCGGCAGGCCGACTCGGCGAGGTGTGCTACGGTAACGGAGTGGCTGTACGTACCCGGCGCCACAGACAGCAAGCGCTTGAGCGCGGGGGC
>JAFGUM010000170.1 GCA_016938515.1 Spirochaetales bacterium
CAGCGTTGCGGCATCGCTTATATAACGGACTCCCAGCGCTACACCGCCCAGGCGAAGGTCGGCGCCTGCTTCAAAGCCGCTACCAATACCCGCGTATGTCGTATCCAGGTCGACTCCCGATGAGTAGTATTCTTCTATAAGGTTGAACGACATGGAAGTACCCCTAAAACCCGCATACAGGAGTACCGGGCCAACCGCAATATCCAGACCAAAGCCAACGCCGAGCGTGAAGACCGAGCTTCCTATGAATGCCAGGCTGCCATCGTATTCAGCAGTGGTCCAGCCAGCGTTGCCCGACAGATAGAACAAGCCGAGTGGCAGCAGCAGCGAAGCCCCGTACGACATGCCCGGGACAGCGTCGTAGTCATAATCCGCAAATGTGTAGTAGTTGTACCCGGTGTCAAGCTCGTTGGCCACCGTCGCGCCGGAGCCAAAGTCAACGCTGATGGTGGAGAACCTGGACGGTCTGGCTTTGGGCTCGGGCTTGGGTGCCGGCTCAGGAGCCACGGTGGTGGTTCTGGTCCTGGCCGGGGGAGCGGACTGGGTGGGCTTAGTCGTTGCGGGCTCATTGGAACTTGATGCGGCGATTTCCTGCCCCGTAGACACTGCCACGAGCTTCTGGCCCAGTTCTCCGGCCATGCCAATTAAAACGGAAATCGAGCCGTCACGGTTTACCGAGGATTGGGCCACGATAACGCCCGAGGAGACGTCTATCATCTTGGCAGAGAGGAAGAAGCTGTCGCCCAGCTTCTGCACCGTCGATACGACTATGTAGCTGGCTTTGAGAAAACCACCTATGGTAGCCAGCTGCTGGCTGTCGCTGCTGGTGAGGTCGGAGGTGCTGAATTCCTGCTCTGAGAGGGTTTTCTCTATAAATGAGCGATCCAGCACGACAAAGCTCTTGGAGCGTACGAACTCCTCCATTATTTTTTCTGTAATGGGGATAACTACGCCCTTGTCCATGCCCGAGGGAAGAACGGTATCGAGAACGGCTATGCGGTCCTGTGCCCACATGGCCGCTGTACATGCGAAGATGATGGTAATAACTGCGCCCACACGCTTGGTCATCGTGTCCTCCTGGATTTACCCATAGTATAGCGCATTTTGCCGGGCTGTACACCCAGAGTTACGCAAGAGTCTTGCCCGGTGCGTGTATTCATGCTACCGTCCCGTCTATCATGATGGAAACAATAACCGTCCGCAAGGATGAGGACCCCAGGCTGTCCGGGGTTCTGGTGTGCGTGGTACAGGCCACCGTGGAAGCGATAGGGCCATCGCCCGCCGCCCTCGTCACGTTACTTGACGAACTGGTAGCCAGAAGGTCTGTGGAGGACTACCCGCCCGAAGCGCTGAAGAACGCCGTGCGCGACGCGCTGAGGCTAGGCGGCTTTAAGCCAGCCGGCAGGCAAAAGCCATCGAGCGAGTACCTGGCACAGGCCGCGCGCGACGGGCGTTTTCCGTCTATCAACGGCCCGGTGGACTGCAACAACTACCTGTCGCTCGACACCGGCCTGCCCATAAGCATGCTCGACGCCGACGAGCTGGGGTCTGAGGTGCTCGTACGGGTGGCAGGCGCGGGCGAGTCGTACGTGTTCAACGGTTCGGGGCAGGAGATGGATCTATCTGGCCTGTTCTGCGTGTGCCGCGCAGACGGCACGCCGCTCGGCAACCCGGTAAAAGACTCGATGGCGGGCAAGATCAAGGACGGCTCGCGGCGCCTGGCGGGATATATCTACGGAACGCCAGCGCTGTACACGCCGACGTCGCTTTTTGCGGTGGGGGAGCGCTTCGCGGCTCTGCTGCGCGACTACTGCGGCGCCAAAGCCGAAGTCGCGGTCGTAGTCTGATATGGATTCACTTATACAGATACTCGTACTGCTCGCGTTCATGGTAGCCGGCGCGCTTATTTGCGTCATCAAGCTGGCTCCTCCACCCAGAATTACCGACGCCATCATCAAGGTGGTGCTCTGGGCCCTGCTGTTCGTGATGGGATTTAGGCTGGGCAACGAGCGCGGGCTTCGCGACCGGCTCGGCGAGATTGGACTGCTCGGCGTCGGGACGGCGGTCGCGACGCTCGCGGGTACGATCCTTGCGGTGTGGCTCGCGTACGCGCTGCTCGACGCGCTCAGCAAACGGCAAAAAACCGATGCTCCGGTGCAAGACCTCAAAGCTTCGGGACACTCGGCCGGTGGACTGGGCTGGGTTCACTTTCGGGGACCCGCCATCCTCCTCGCCGTCGTGGTGCTCGGATTCGTCGCGGGGGCGTTCTCGCGCGAAGCCGCTTTCGATTACGGCAGGGTTACGGGTTGGGTGCTCAACGCGCTGCTGTTCATGATAGGCATGCAGTTCGCACAGTCAAAACTGTCGCTCAAGTCGGCGTTCGTGCGCGTTGAAACGGTGCTCGTGCCCGCCGCGACCATCGTGGGTACGCTGGCTGGCGGGCTCGTGGTAGCGCTGGTCTTCAGGCTGTCGGTGGGCAAGGCGCTGGCCCTGTCAGCCGGTTTTGGCTGGTACACGCTTTCGGGCGTTCTCATATCGGATCTGGGTGACCCGGTACTCGGCTCGGCCGCCTTCCTCTCGAACATGGCCCGCGAGTCCCTGGCGTTCATCCTTATCCCGCTGTTGTCGGCCACAAAGAGGCCCTACGCGGCCATTGGCGTAGCTGGAGCCACCGCCATGGACGTAACGTTACCGCTCGTGGAGCAGTGCCTGGGGCCGGATTCGGTGCCGGTCAGCTTCACGTCGGGGGCCGTGCTGTCGATGCTCGTTCCGGTACTCGTGCCGCTGTTTTTCGGCTTGCCGTTCTGACCCGCCCGCCGGGTAGTCATCATGGACTGGTGATGCGCAGCCTCAGTCGTCCAGCTTTTCCAGCTCGTTCTCGACCATCGTCAGCCGTTCCTGGAGCGTGTGTATGGTACGCTCGAGGCGTTCACGTTCTTTTGCGAGGCGGATCTTCGGGTCATCGGACGGCTTGTTGGCCTTGACGAGGGCTTTTACAGCGTCGGGGCTCTTGCCGGCGTTGAAGGCGTCTATCGCCGCCGCGCGGGCTTCGGGCTGCCTGATGCCTGAGACGAGTTTCATGGCGTCCCAGCCGAGGACGGCGGGCACCTGGTAGCCGAACGCCTTCATCGCGGCGCTGGCGCTCGTCCTGGGCACGCCGATGGCGCGGTCGAGGTAGTCTTCAAAGCGGACAAAGCGCTTGCGGCACAATTCGTGCGCCTCCATGACGAGCTTGCCGAACTCGAGCATCAGCCTGCCATTTTCTGGCATGATGTCGCGGATTCGCCTGGTCAGGTCTACAAACGCCGGGTCGGTGGCAAAACTGTTGTCGTAGACGCCTCGGGTTTCGGCTTTTTCCAGCAGGTCGTGGAATATGGACCAGAATTCGTTGGTATGAGACCGTGCTCCTGGCAGCAGGCCGCCGCGCTCGTTGTGCAGATGGTGAGCGTACTCGTGGATGGCCGTGTAGACGAGCTGGCCATCGTTCTCGAAATTTTTGTTGTGAATGAGGATCTCACGCGTCTGGGGCTTGTACAGGCCATTGACCATGGCGCTTTTCTTGCCGGTAAGAACGACGCTGAAGTCAGTCGCGCACGCTTCCAAGCCGAGCAGCAGCTCCTTGATCTGATCCTGGTTCATGTAGCCCTCCGGGCCGCTACTGTACTACGAGCATGGAATGGCGGACAAGGACCATCCTGGCGTAGACCCGCGCCGCCAAAACGGTTACTATGGTCGTTCGGTGCGTTGATGTTCTGATAACCGGGTGACTATCGGGGTCGCGGTTCCGGGACAGGCGTATTCGGGAAAGGCTGTACCGTGGCAAAAAAGCCAAACTATTCGTTTGAAAAGCGCCAGAAAGACCTGGCAAAAAAGAAGAAAAAGGAAGAAAAGCTTAAAAAGAAGCAGGAACGCAAAGCTGCTGGCGTTGAAGGGCAGGAAGAATCAGATGATCCTGATGCAGAAGATGACGAAGGCCACGTCGAAGACGAAGGCTCCGTCGAAGACGCCGAAGCCTCCGATGATTCACCAATTACCTGAGCGCGCGCTCCAGTTCGTTCGTATTGAATCCGATGATGATGCGGCCGTTCACGTCGGTGACCGGCACGCCCATCTGTCCTGATTTACGTACCATCTCTTCGGCTCTTCTCTGGTCGGACGCGACGTTGTAGTCGTCGAACCGTACGTTTCGCGCTTTCAGCCAGTCCTTGACCATCCTGCAGTACGAGCAGCTCGGGGTCGAGTATACGGCAACTGACATAGACAACCTCCATATATAGCAGAAACTATATGTAAAATACCAAAGCACGTTTCCAGAGTCAAGCGCCGGTGCTCGCGTCGACGTAGCTATGACATGAGCATATTCTATCACAGGATTATTCCTCAGCCGCGCCTGGCGGTGCAGCTTGTCAGCTTCGTCATGGTGCTGGCTACCTCGGTCGTGGTGTGGGCTGGTCCCGCAGACACGGCGGAAGAGCCGGAGCTACGCCTGGCAGTGGGGTACTCGAGCGCCGAAGGCACGGAATCGTCCGCTGTTCTGAACGCCGGCTTGGTGGAGCTGAGGGCTCGAGTGGCGGTTACCGCCGGAGCTGAATCGGGAATATCCGCGGTTGGTTTTGGCTTTTCCGCTCCGTATGCTCGCTTTGGTGCGGTGCGGCCGGTGGGGCTCCTGCGCTTTCTGTACGGCCCGGGTGCCGCGGGGCCGCTGCTCGCCGGTGCTGCCGGTGTGCCTCTGCGCCTCGACGGCCCGGAGGACGCGACGCGCTTTGGCGTGTCGCTGGGTGAGGATTTTGGCCTCGTGGCCCTGGCTGCCGCGTCCACTCCCGGAGTACCCGCGTTTAAACAGCCAGCCTGCGGCGCGTGGGCCGCGCCGCGTAAAGGTGGAACAGCGAATGCGCTGTGGTGGTCTGCCGTTACGCTCGCTTCGGGGATGCCCGCGGTAGAGGCGGGGCCAGCTTGGTATGAGCCACCCTCGCCTCGATCCGAGAGGTTCTGGACGGCGGCTTCCGTTGGCGCCGGAGCCGATGCCTGGCAAGCTTCCCTGGCTGGCGCCGTAAGCTCGGCGTTTCCCGGCGCTGACGCCGCCGCCGGCAGATTTGAGGCTGGCGGTTCGCTCGGGCCGGTTCGCGCGAGCATCGAGGCTTCGGCGGCGGGCGAAGCGTGGCTCAACCCCGATGGCAGAGCCGCGCCGGCGTTCAGGCTGGATGCAGGGCTTCGCTATACGAGCCGCGGGCTGTCGGCGACGGCGGGCTACCGGCAGCTCGTCGAAAGGGACGCGGGTGGTGAACCGGACGCGGAGTCTACCCTACGCGCGTCTCTCGAGGTGATAAGTGTTTTTGGCAAGGCTCGCGTGGCGTGTTCAGCACAAGCTGTAGACGGCGAGGCACCTACGCTGGAGATCGATACCTCGCTGCGGCCGTCCGTAGCTTCCTGGCTGACGTGCGCAACCTCTTGGCGCTCGGTAGACGGGCACGCGACGCGCCTGGATCTGCTCGCGGCGGTAAAAACCGGTGGTGCTCTGCGCGTCGCGATTGAATCTGGGTTTCGCTTCGTGCCGGAGGGCCGGCTTATCAAGGCATCGTGCGGGGTAGACGCGCCGTTCCGCGGGGGCAACGCGGGCTTTCGCGTCGGGACGGAAGGCTGGGTCGCCATGCCAGAGGCGCTGGAGAGTCTTGAGTACTCGGC
>JAFGUM010000171.1 GCA_016938515.1 Spirochaetales bacterium
GCGTGAAACTGGAATATAGAGTGCTTGTATCCGTGCTGACCAGCTCATTGATGGCCGCCTGCGTACCGGAGCCGGTGGTGGAACTCTTTACAGCGGACGACATGCGGCCTCCCGCCGTGGCGTCATGGGGGCCATCGTGTCAGGATGAGGTCATAGTGCTGTTTGACGAAGATATAGAAAGCGCGCTACCTGGTTTCGCCGCGTCGCCTGGTCCCGCGGTGTCTGCGGTGCGCGTGGGGGACGATGGCAGCAGCGTAGTGGTAACGCTGGACTCGTCACAAATGCCAGGCGTCGCGTACGCACTGTCCGGGGTCGTGGCCGACGCGTCGGGCAACCTGTCCAGTTTTGTGCTGCCGTACTGGGGCTACAACCCGGATCCACCGGCGATGCTCATAAACGAGCTGCTCACCGAGGGTAGCTCCACCCACCCGGATGCTGTGGAATTCTGCGTCGTCAGGGGCGGCCTGTGCGCCGGCCTGGCTTTTTTTGTCGGCAGCCCCGTGAACTACGATGCCCGGTACGTGTTTCCGGCGCTGTTGGTTGAAGCGGGCGACTACGTTATACTGCACCTGAAGCCGCAGGGGATCGCCGTAGAGGTAGACGAGTTTGAAGACATGGCAGCTTCAGGTGGACTCGACGCGAAGCCTGGGGCCTGGGACCTGTGGTACCGCGGGGAGGGTGGAGCGCTGTCCGGGAAGAATGGCGCGTTGGCCCTGTGCTCGTCACCCGGAGGAGCAATTATCGATGCCGTTCTGTATAGCGAGAGAAGCATAGATTCCGACACGAAGTACGGGGGTTTTGGAACGGCAGCTCTACGCGACAAAGTAGACGATCTCGTTGCCGCCGGATGCTGGGAGGCGTCGGAGCCGCCTCGCCCCGAAGACTGCGCCCGCTCAACCGGTACGACGAGTACTAGGACGATATGCCGGTCATCTGACTCCGCGGACAACGATACGGGCGCGGACTGGCACATCGTGCCGACCAGCGGCTCAACCCTCGGCGCGGCCAATAGTGACGCTGTGCACACACCATAGAAAATTAGCTGCCCACGTCTACGGCAATGGCGTTATACTGTTCGTGGCCTAGTGCTGTCGTACCTGGCCATAGGAGGACGATATGGGTATAACAAAGAAGATAGGCATCATCATCTGCGATCGGTACCGGCGCTGCGCCGGAGGCAAGTGCCTGCGGTCAATGAAAAACCACGAAGGCGCTTTCTCCATCTACGATAAGGACGACGAACTCGAACTGGTAGGCTACACGAGCTGCGACGGCTGTCCGGGCGGCAATATCGAGTACGCCGGCGACGAGATGGTCAAGAACGGCGCCGAGGTGATACACCTCGCGACCGGGCTGGTCGTCGGGTATCCCCCCTGTCCGTACATCGATACGTTCAAGGAGTTCCTTGAAAAGCGATACCCGGTGCAGGTCGTCATAGGCACGCACCCGATACCCAAGAAGTACCTGGATATGCATACCAAGCTCGGCACCTGGATAGCGGACGAGTGGAAGCCGCGCATAGCGCCGACTATGGCGGACGCTGAAACCAGGCAGCGCTATGACTGACGCGGGTCCGGAGCGGCTGCGCTTCGCCCACCTTCCCACGGCCATAGAAGAAATGCCACGTCTGTCGGCTGCTCTCGGGGGGCCGCGGCTCTTCGTAAAGCGCGATGACCAGACGGGCCTGGCTCTGGGCGGCAACAAGACGCGCAAGCTCGAGTTCCTCGTGGCTGAAGCGGTGGCGCAGGGTGCTAACCTCCTCATATCGGCCGGGGCTATTCAGTCTAACCACTGCCGGCAGACCGCCGCCGCGGCCGCTCGCTACGGCTTGGACTGCACGCTCGTGCTGACGGGTGATATGCCCGTGCAGGCCAGCGCCAACTTTCTGCTCGATACGCTGCTGGGCGTAAACGTTGTGAACGTTCCGGACCGTAAAGACCGCGACCGGGTACTCGGAGAGACTTTTGAGCGGGCAAGTGCTGAAGGAAAGAAGCCGTACCTCGTGCCCTACGGAGGTTCCAGCCCCGTAGGCGCTCTTGGCTACGCCTTCGCGGTAGAGGAGTTGATGACCCAGGTTGGTCAGGGAGCAACCGGGGGTTCGAGCCCTGAATGGATAGTGTTTGGCACTTCTTCGGGCGGTACGCACGCGGGGTTGACCCTCGGCAAGCGGCTGTTCGGTTATCCGGGCTCAATTATGGGCGTCAGCATAGACGAGAGCGAAGCGTGGCTTAAAAATCGCGTCTCCTCTCTCGCGTCAGATGCCTCCGCGCTGCTCGGCCCGCGCATCGATTTTGGCCCGCAAGACGTAACGGCTACCGACGAGTACTGCGCGGCGGGCTACGGCGTGTTTACAGCGGCAGAACGGGAAGCCATAGGGCTATTCGCCAGGCACGAGGGGCTGCTGCTCGACCCCGTATACACGGGGCGCGCCGCGGCAGGCCTCGTAGACATGATACGAAAAGGCGTGTTCCGCAAGGACGAGACGGTGCTGTTCTGGCACACCGGCGGCCAGCCGGCGCTGTTCGCCGACAGGTACGCGCCACAGCTGTGAGCGTCTAACGGGACGGAATGACGGCGCCCTGCGCCTCTAGTTCGGCTATCCTGGCGTCGTCGTAGCCCAGGAACCCGGACAGCACCTCCTCGGTGTGCTCTCCGAGCAGGGGCGCCGGGCTGTGTACCGTCCCCGGTGTCTCGCTCATCCGGAACGGCGAGCCAGCCATGGTAACAGAGCCTACTCTGGGCTGATCGACCGTTACGATCATGTTCCTGTGGAGCAGGTTCCTGTCCTGCACGACCTGGTCTATCGTATTGATGGGTGAGTTTGGCAAGCCCGCCGCGGTGAGCGCCGCTATCCAGTCCGCCGCGTCACGCTTCTTCATCTCGCTTGCAATAATCGGAATGAGCGTGTCCCGATGCTTCGTGCGCAGCGCGTTTGTCTTGTACAGCTCGTGGTTCGTCAGATCCTCGCGCCCCAGAACCTTGCAGAAGCCCACCCACAGGCTGTCGTTGCCTATCGGCGTAATGACGAACTTGCCATCTCTGGCTTCAAAGCCCTGGAAGGGCGTGATCGTCGGGTGCGAGCTGCCCAGTGGCTCCGGCACGGCACCCTCCAGTGTATAGCGGACGATCGCGTTTTCCAGCGTGTACACGAGGCCGTCTACCATCGATATATCAATATGCTGACCCTTGCCCGTCCTGCGGCGGTATTCGAGGGCCGCGAGTATGCCTATGGCTCCCTGATGGCCCGCCATGATATCCCCTACAGACGAACCAACGCGCACTGGCGGGCCTCCTATGGGGCCGGTGATGCTCATAAGCCCGCTGGACGCCTGGGCTACCATGTCGTACGCGGGCGTTGAAGCGTACTCCGGCAGCGCGTCGTGGCCAAAACCGCAAATGGAACAGTAGATGATCGCAGGGTTTATTGCCTTGAGCTGTTCGTAGCCAAAGCCCAGCTTGTCCATGGTATCCGGCCTGAAGTTTTCTACCACCACGTCGGCCCGGGTTATCATGTCGCGTAGCACCGCGCGTCCAGCATCGGTTTTCAGGTTGACGCATGTGCTGCGCTTGTTGCGGTTTATGCTGATGAAGTAGCCGCTCTGTTTTATGGCGGGGTCGTCTTTCTCGGCTACGAATGGGCCGAATGCGCGGGAGTCATCGCCTATGGGTGGTTCCACCTTGATGACGTCAGCGCCGAGATCGGCGAGAATCATGGTGCAGAACGGCGCAGCCAGTACGTGGCTGAGGTCGATGATCGTCAATCCCTCAAGAGCTTTGGCCATTGGAATTCCTCCGTCCAGTGATGATATACGTGCTGCTGGATTGTTGCACCAGCGTGTTATCCGCCCGTGTGCGCGCGCGTGCCGAAGCGGGCATTGTATTCAGGAATTTCAGCCATAGGGGGCCTCTCGACGGCAGAAATCTCCGAGGCGATAACCGTATGTTCCAGCTTCTCCACCTTGAGCGCTATGTGCCTGTCGCCCAGTTCCCTTAGGAGTCTCGCGTCATCATAGCGCTCGGCGCGATCAAGGAAGGTATTCATTATACCGTACGCCATTCGCCCCAGAGCCTCGGTGGTCTGGTTACGGTGGATGCGCAGGTCGAGGTCTACCTGGGCAAAGGCGCCGATGCCAAACGTATGGTACACGTCTATGAGGTGGCCGAGTTCTACGCCGTAGCCCACCGAGAATGGCAAGCGCTCAAGCAGCGATCGCCGGCCCGCGTACTCGCCAGACAGGGGCTGGATAAAGCGAGCCAGTTCCGGATAGAACAGCGAAAAGATAGGCCGCACGAGAATTTCAGTTACCCGTCCGCCACCCGAAGGCGCGATGCCGCTCGTGGA
>JAFGUM010000172.1 GCA_016938515.1 Spirochaetales bacterium
CTCCGTGGCCAAATTGTCTTCTCCTTCTTCCCTCTTATTCTCTTATCCTCTTCGTTACTCTTTTACTATCTCCGTGCCTCCGTGCCTCCGTGGCCACATTTGTCTACTCTTTCCTGTCTCTTATTCTCTTATCCTCTTTGTTACTCTTTCACTATGTCCGCGGCCTGTCCTTTTCTACCTGTTATATCTCCGCTATCACGTGGCCGTGGTAGAGCTGGTCGCGAAGACTCTTAACCTGCTCATCCCTGAGGTAGTCATCAAAGGTGGTCATGCGGTCTATGACGCCGCCAGGGCACAACTCCACGATACGGTTGGCAATCGAGTTGACGAACTCATGGTCATGGCTCGTAAACAGAACGACGCCGGGGAAATCAATGAGCCCGTTGTTGAGTGCAGTAATAGATTCCAGGTCGAGGTGGTTGGTCGGTTCATCCAGGATAAGGCAGTTGGCTGCCTGAAGCATCATCCGGGATAGCAGGCAACGTACTTTCTCACCACCTGAAAGTACTCGCACCGGCTTGAGTGCTTCATCGCCTGAAAAAAGCATGCGACCGAGGAACGAACGTATATACGTCTCGTCGTCGCTGCTCGTATAACGCTTGAGCCAGTCGACTATCGAGTCGTCGGAGTCGAACAGCGCCGC
This sequence comes from Spirochaetales bacterium, assembly GCA_016938515.1. Taxonomy (GTDB): domain Bacteria; phylum Spirochaetota; class Spirochaetia; order Treponematales; family UBA12059; genus SZUA-370. The sequence goes on from JAFGUM010000172.1 coordinate 644, forward strand.
GTTTTCCTTGGGAAAGTATGAGCTGCTCATCGTCTGGCCCCAGGAGCAATCGCCTTCAAACTCCTTGTCCTCTCCCGACAATATTCTGAACAGCGCGGTCTTGGCGAGGTGTTCGCGGCCTACGAACGCGATCTTGTCGCCGCGGTTTACTATGAGGTCCAGACCAGCGATAAGCTTCTTGTCATCCTCAACCTTGGTGATGCCACGAAGGCTCACGACGTTGTTGCCAGGTTCCCGGTCTGGCTTGAAGCCGACCCACGGGAAGCGGCGGCTCGTTGGCTGAAGATCCTCCACTTCAAGCTTGTCCAGTACCTTGCGGCGGCTCGTAGCCTGTCGGCTTTTGGAGGCGTTCGAGGCGAAACGCTGTATAAATTCTTTGAGGTCTTTAATCTTGTCTTCGCGGCGTTTCTTCTCGTCCTTCATCTGGGTCTGGAGCATTCTGGACACCTTGTACCAGAAGTCGTAGTTGCCGGGGTACTGACGGATGAGGCCGTAGTCTATATCGCATATCTGCGTGCACACTGCGTTGAGGAAGTGCCTGTCGTGGGACACGACTATGACTATGTTCTGGAAGTCCATGAGGAAGTCTTCGAGCCACGATATGCTGTCAAGATCCAGACCGTTGGTTGGTTCGTCAAGGAGGAGTATGTCGGGGTTGCCAAACAGCGCCTGGGCGAGCAAGGTGCGCACCTTGACGCTTTCTGTTACCTCGCGCATCAACCTGCCGTGCTCGGTTTCTGGAACGCCAAGACCGGACAACAGTATTGAAGCCTGTGCTTCGGCTTCCCATCCGCCCATTTCGGCAAACTCTCCTTCAAGTTCGCTGGCGCGAAGGCCGTCAGCCTCGCTGAAGTCTTCCTTGGCGTAGATGGCCTCGCGCTCCTTCATGATGCCGTAGAGCGTTTCAAAGCCGCGGATAACGACGTCGACGAGGCGTTCGTCCTCGAACTCGAAGTGATCCTGCCTGAGCACTGCCATACGGAGCCTGGGTGGTACCGATATCAGCCCGCTGTCTGGTTCTATCTCCCCTGACAGTAGCTTGAGGAAAGTTGATTTGCCGGATCCGTTGGCGCCGATGACGCCGTAACAATTGCCGGGTACAAACTTCAGGTTAACGTCCTTGAACAGGATACGTTCGCCAAAGCCGAGTTTAAGGTCGCTGACGTTGATCAAGACTGGTTCCTTACGGGTGAGCGGTATTTTGTGGCAGCAGGCGTATATGATGCAGAAAAACAAGCCATGACGCAAGGGGGCAGCGTCTGGGTTGATTGCCATTTGACACAGTGCTCGGGGCTCGTATACGATGCGTCATGTTCGTGTCAGTCGTGTGTGACCTCGGCGGCGAGGATTCGCGTGCCGCCGTCTACGCCCTCCTTCCGCAATACGGTTTCGAGAAAGTCCAGCGCGCGTGTTTTGAAAGCGCGAAAGCTGGCGACAAGCTGGTAGCGGCGTTGAAGCGTGACATAGACAAGGTTACCGACTACTACGATATCGTCAGAATTTACCAGTATCCGGTCGACGGTCGGCTCGCGATATCTATATTAAAGGAAAACCGCTGGAAGCGCGTCATAGTAAGAGCTCCTTCGGAAAAATCCTAGAATCGCCGCTGTAGCGGTGTACCGCGCGCGTCGTGGTAGCTACGAGGGGAGAACTACTGCAATGCTGGAAGAACTGTCAGCACCAATAACCGAACTCAAACGGGAAGTCCTTGAGATTTGGGGGCGTCTTTGACTCCGCGGCCATCCGTTCCAAGATAGGAACCAAGGAAGCGCAAAGCGCCGAACCTGGTTTCTGGTCAGATCAGAAGCGCAGTGAGCGTGTTATGGGCGAGCTCAAGGTGCTCCGCAACAGGCTTGATTCGTGGGAAGCCATAAAGCGCTCAATGGATGCGCTCGATGAAATATACGACCTTGCTATCGAAGAGGGCGACAGCTCTCTTGAACCGGAAATCCGTGCGTCGCTCATAGATATCCGCGAACGCTTCGAGAAAGCGGTAACGCTGGAGCTTATGACTGGCGAGGCGGATAGGACGGGCGCTTTTCTGTCCATTCACGCCGGCTCGGGCGGAACCGAGGCGTGTGATTGGGCTGCGATGCTGCTGCGCATGTATACGCGCTGGGCAGAGCGACGCGGCTTTTCCTACGAAGTGGTGGATATGCTCGAAGCCGAAGGCGGCGTAAAGAGCGTTACCATAGAAATTGATGGTGCGTACGCGTACGGCCACTTGCGCGGTGAGTCTGGCGTTCATCGTCTCGTGCGCATAAGCCCCTTTGATGCCAACGCGAGGCGGCATACCAGTTTTGCCAGTGTAGCCGCGCTACCGGTTCTGGACGACACGATAGAGGTGGTGGTCAGGCCAGAGGACATACGCATAGATACGTACCGCGCCGGTGGAGCTGGCGGCCAGAAAGTAAACAAGACGGACAGCGCGGTGCGCATTACGCACCTCGCTACCGGTATAGTCGTGACGTGTCAGAACGAACGCAGCCAGTATAAAAACAAAGACGTGGCCATGTCGGTGCTCAAGAGTCGCCTATATGAACAGTACAGGATCGAGAAAGACAAGGAAAATTCCAAATACCAGGCCGAGAAAAAAGAAATAGCCTGGGGCTCCCAGATCAGGTCGTACGTGTTTCAGCCGTATACGATGGTAAAGGACCACCGAACCAAATTCTCGGTGGGCAACATCCAGGGCGTGATGGATGGCGATATCGACCCATTCATAGACTCGTACCTGCACTTCCTGTGGAAGGGGGGCACGATCGAAGCTGATGCCGGGGACGACGAGGTCTGACGTCGTGACGGTATGGCCACGAGTACCACCCGTCGCCGTGTGTGTAATCGCGGCCTTGCTTATACTAGGCGTACCGTGCATAGCGCAGCAGCGGGATTCACTGGTGCTGGGGTGGGCAGAGCTGGACGCGCGTAACCTGGGAGCCGAGTACCAAAACGCGGCTGTGCTCGTTCCGAGGCAGCTTTTGACGGACCTGTCCTTCGTCAATGCACGGTTTCCAGGAGAGACGGAGCTAGTAGTCGTTGCCAGGGATGATCGGCAGAGAACTCTGGAAAGTCTGCGGTCAGCGATTGCAAAGGCGCGCGCTGCCCGTGACCTCGTAGCGTTGACGGTACGTGATCCAGCGAAACGTGAAAGCGACCTCATGGCGGCGGAAGCCAAGATACGGCTGGCTACACGCGCGCTGGAAAACGCACTGCAGTCAGAAGGCGCATCGGAAGAATCTCGGGCTGATGCTGACGAGACTGAGTTGGCGCCTCTACCCATAGCCCTCCTGGATCTCAACAGAGACGGCACTCTGCTACCTCCGGTTACCGATCCAGTGGTAACGTGTGCAGAAAAGCAACTCGACCTGCTGGTCTACGGTACCGTCAGACTCATCGGTGCTTTCGTCGCCGTTGATGTAGTAGTGCACGTCGCGGCGCTGGGCATGGACATACC
>JAFGUM010000173.1 GCA_016938515.1 Spirochaetales bacterium
CGTACGAGCGGCGCATCGAACACGGGGCGGTCCTGCCCGGTCCCATACCAAGCGGGATCAAAGCGTATAAAGGCACAGCGAGGCGACAGTAGTGGCCTGAGTTCAAGCGCCAGCGACGACAGCAGATCGGTCATCAGCTCATGGTCGATATCGCAATCAGGGCCATGCGGCACATACGCGAAGCGAATTCCGGCTCCAAGCTCGCGCTCAAGCACGCTCAACGCGAATGATGGGGCTTCTCCATTGATGAAAGAAACATCAAACCGTATGTACGACCATCCCGCCAGCGCCTTGAACCTAGCCCAGAAGTTGCTTTGCAGGAAAACTCCCGATGAGGCGATATCATTCCTGCTCAGGGACAAGCGCATCGGCAGGCTCAGCCTACTTCGCCATCCTGAACCGCATGCAACGAAAATGGGTTGCCTGCTGCCACGAGCTTTCTGGTGCCGACGAGTACCGTCGATTGGCTCGCCGTAATTGGCACGGAAAAGAACGCGTCAACGTCGATCTCCGCTTCAGCGCTTACCGCAGGATCCTGTCCTTCTAGAATGACCTTCGTCCCCGGAGCGGCCCATGGAGCGTCCAGAACCTCGACGACCTCCTTGCCTTCCGCTCCTGATTTCGAAGCGGCCAGTAGCATACCCCTGGATTCGACCCCGCGAAGCCTGGCTGGTTTGAGGTTGTTGACGAGTATGATGCTCTTGCCGAGCAGTTCTTCTTCTTTGTAGAACGGCACCAGGCCAGAGACGATGACGCGCGGGTTCCCCGTGCCATCGTCCAGTGTTTCTATATACAGTTTGTCCGCTTTGGGGTGGCGTTCGATCTTCACGATCTTGGCTACCCTGAGATCGATGAGCCTGGCAAATCTATCCTCAAGCGGAAGCTCTGCGTACGGTATAGGCTTTGGTGCGGGTGGCTCCGCGGTAGTGCCCGGTTTTTCTGCTGTTGACGCCGTGGCGCTTGCGTCTCTCTCGGCTCTCTCTTTCTGCGAACCAGAGTAACGTGCCCTCAGCTCCGCTATCGTATCTGCTTCGAGCTTCTGGAACAGAACGCCGGTCGACGCAACTCGCATCAGCCCCTCGCGAATACCTATGTCAGCCCAGGTCATACCAGTCTCTCCGGCGGCGCTGGCCACCGAAAGCCCAAAGAACCCCGCGAGCTGGCTCATCGCGGCAGGCATGTACGGGTGCAGCATTATGGATAGATCCCTGAGCACGTAGCACAGGTCTGAAAGCAGGCTCTCCGCTTTTCCAGGATTTTCTACCCGGGCTTTCCACGGCTCTTCAGCCTGGAATCTTTTATTGGCGATGTCCGCTATCTGGAAGGCTGTCCTCATCGCGTCGCGCAGCTCAGCGCGCTCCAGCTGTTGCGCGGCCTCAGCTTCCAGCGCCCGAACCTGGCTCCAGAACGCCTCGTCCGGCGTTCCCGCAGGAACGACGCCATCGTAGAAGCGCGACACAAACGCGAGTGTCCTGTTGGCAAGATTGCCGAGGTTTCCTATGAGCTCTCCGTTGACGCGCTCCATAAAATCGTTCCAGGTAAACGTAACATCACTCTTCTCCGGCCGGTTGTAGAAAATATAGAAACGCCAGACGTCAGCAGGGATGCCGGTTTCCATCACATCGGTGCCAAATACGCCAACACCCTTGGACTTTGAAAATTTCCCGGATTCGTAGTTGAGGTACTCGGTGCTTGACATATGGTGAAGCATCGTCCAGTTTCTGCCGGAACCGAGCAGCGTGCTGGGGAATATCACGGTGTGGAAGGGTATATTGTCCTTGCCGATAAACTGGTACAGTTCGACGTTTTCCGGGTTCTTCCACCAGGATTCGTAGTCGAATCCCTGCTCGTCGGCGAGTGTAGCCGCAAAGCTTATATAGCCTATGGGCGCGTCGAACCACACATAGAACACTTTATCTTCGAAGCCGGGCTTGGGAACGGGGATGCCCCACTTCAGGTCTCGCGTAATGGCCCGTGGCTTGAGCCCGTCCCGTATCCAGGCTTGGGTCATCTGGATGGCGTTGTTGGCCCAGAATCCCTTGACGCTCGCTTCCTTCATCCAGGATTCAAGTTTAGGCTTGATAGCCGGCAAATCTATGTACAGGTGCTTCGTGGATCGGAGGCGAGGTGTCGCTCCACAGGTGGCGCAGGCGGGGTTTTTAAGCTCGGTGGGTTCCAGAAGCTTTCCACACGACTCGCACTGGTCACCGCGGGCATCCGTATAGCCACAATGAGGGCAGACACCGCGCACATAGCGATCGGCAAGGAAGCGTCCGCATGAATCGCAGAATAGCTGCTCTATCGTCTGTTCGTTGACGTAACCAGCCGCGTCTATATCCTTGAAGAGTTGCTGCACTATCTCAGTGTGTCGAGGCGTGGAACTGCGACCAAACTTGTCAAAGGCTATGCCAAACCAGTCGTATATGCGCTTGTGCATTTCATGGAAGCGCGCGCACAGCTCCGCCGGGGTAACACCCTCCTCGGCCGCTTTTGTCTCAGTAGCGGTGCCGTACTCGTCAGTTCCACAGATGTACAGCGTTTCAAAACCGCGGAGGCGGCAGCCACGGGAGAAGACGTCGGCGGAGAGAACCTGGATGAGGTTGCCGAGGTGTGGTACGTTGTTCACGTATGGTAAAGCGCTGGTAACAAGGCGTCGTTTCATGGTGTGCCCACTATACGGAGACCAAAAAAAGCTGTCAACGGAGCTTTGGGCAAAACCGGGCTAGAAAACCACTTTGGCCATTACACTCAGCTCGTAGCCAAGCCCCCATACCACCGATTCGGCGCCCAACTCCAGCGTATGTTCCACCTTCGCACCGACACCAACGGTAAGACTTTCTGCCGCGATGGCTTTGCTCTGATAGTCAAAGGTGATGATGGCGGATGTCACAGCGTCGGCTTTCCTGCCTACGGTCGCGTCCACCGCGAAGGTCTCGCGTAGCGCGGGCGGCTGTGCCAGCACTGAATCGAACCACGCTGACACCCAATCCGTTTCTTCCTCGGCTGATGCCTCCCGAGGCTCGCGATGACCGATAGCCAGCGATACAAGATCGCCGAACCAGGTTCTGGCTGGCTTCGTTGACAGCGCCACGCCGAATGATTCCGACCAGGGCTCCGAGTCACGCCCACGAGCGTAAGAAAAGCTGGAGCTGGCGGCAAATATCGAGCCGCTGTGAGCTTCCATGCTGAGCGCCAGGGTAGAGCTGACTGATGGCAGGAAAGCGCCATCGGACTGGTACCAGGTTCCATCAAGGGTGGTACGATACGAATACTCGTCAAAGGCGAGTGCTGGCAAAAGGGGAACAGCGCCACCCGAGGCAAAGACGTTGGCGGCTCCTCAGGAAACGCTTACCATCAGCGCGGTCGACGCTATAGAGGTATCATCACGTCGCTCGATACCCTTCGTCAGCTCAATCCCGGTCTCTGCTGGAACAAA
>JAFGUM010000174.1 GCA_016938515.1 Spirochaetales bacterium
CCGAGGAAGCTCAGCGATGATTCCAGCAGTATGGCAACCGACAACGACAACGATACCTGCACGATCAGCGGCACCAGTATATTTGGCAGCAAGTGACGAAACAGGATAAAAGCGGAGCTGGCTCCGCTCGATCGAGCGGCCTTGACGAACTCATTGGTCTTTATGGTTAGTATCGCGCCGCGGCTTATGCGCGCGAACTGCGGTATGTACACGATGCCTATGGCGATGACGACGTTGTAGGTTTTTTCTCCCAGGATGGCCATCACGAAAATGGCCAGAAGCAATGACGGAAAACTGAACAGCACGTCGGCGACGCGCATTATCCAGTGATCCCATCGGCCACCCAGGTAGCCCGCCCAGATGCCCATAAGCGTACCAATCACCGCCCCGAGCGCCGTCGCTGAAACGCTGATGATGAGCGAAATTGAGCTTCCCTGCATTATCCTTGATAGAATATCCCTGCCAAACTCGTCGGTGCCAAACAGGTGCCCGGTGGCCAGAGACGGGCCCTCGAGCAGGTGGTCCACGTCCATCTCCACGGGGTCGAAGGGCAACCAGAATATGGACAGGAGCATGACGCCTATGTAGAAGCCGATGATGGCGATGCCGGTCATCGCTATGGGGTTTCGCGTGAGCCTATTGCTTTTCATTATCGCGCCGCCCCATTGTCCAGCCGTATCCTCGGATCAACGATGGAATAAATAATGTCCGTTATAAGGTTTACTACGACGAACAGCGTGGCGATGACGAGGACTATGGCCTGTATTACCGGGTAGTCCCGCTGGTAGATTGCGTACAGAGCGAGTCTGCCCATGCCAGGTAGCGCGAACACCTCTTCTATTACGATGGCACCTCCAAGGAGGTATCCTGTATTGAAACCCGCTACGGTAATGACGGGTAAGATTGCGTTTTTAAGCGCATGCCTTATGATGACTACCCGCTTTTTGAGGCCTTTGGCCTTGGCTGTGCGGATGTAGTCCATCTGCATCACTTCGAGCATGCTGTTGCGCGTGTAGCGCATGATTACCGCGGCCATACC
>JAFGUM010000175.1 GCA_016938515.1 Spirochaetales bacterium
CCTGTCTTTGTCTTCCGCGGGGATCCCGCTTCCATCATCACGAACCTGGATTCTACAGTACCGGCATTCCGCGGTTTTGACAAGGTCAGCGCGTATCCAGACGTGGCCGGTACCCGACGTGGCATCGGCTGCGTTGGCGAGCAGATTACCCATCGCCTGCTTGAGGTAGGCTCGATCCGCTCGCAGCGTAATGTCAGGATCGACGTTTTCGCAGTCGATGGTCAGCGCGGGCCACGACGCTGAGTACAGGTGTACTATCTCGTCTATCGTAGGCTTGAGTCGCATCCATTCTTTTTGCGGTTCCGGGAGGCGGGCAAAGTCCCTGAACTCGGTTAGGAGAGCTTCCATGTTGATGCTTTCCTGTACTATGGCGACCATCGACTTCTCGAGTATGTCTTCTACGGACGACGGATCCGCTTTCCAGCGCCGGAGCACGCGCTCGGCTGACAACCTGATGGGCGTGAGGGGGTTGCGCAGCTCGTGGGCCAGCTTTCTGGCTATATCGCGCCACGCGCCGATTTTCTCGTTCCGCAGCTCATCGCCCCTGGATCGTTCCAGGCTTTCGAGCACCGAATTAAGCGCCTCCACGAGGTCTCCAGCTTCGTCTCCTGGCTTTGCGAGGAAGGGGGCTCTTCTAGCGCCTGCACCTACCTTGGCTATGGCGTCAGACAACGCGGCGACGGGTCTCAGGAGAAACTCCGCCGCGCCCATTCCAAAGAGCAGGGCGAGCGTAAAGAAGGGAACGGAGAGGGTCGCCGCGAAGAATACAAGGTACGCGGGGAACGAGTCCGCGAGCTGTCCAGAGCTTTCTACCGTTGCGAGGGCGGAGGACAGGCCCGCCGCCGTGTCGTCTACCCTTGCGGAGAAGCGGTTGGCGACCATGACGGAAATGCTGCTGCCTTCTTGCGTCGTGCCTGCGGAGCCGGCAAAGTACCGCGCGTAGCCACTGCCGCCCACGGACAGGCGCGGCAGAAAGCCGTTTCGTTCCAGCGACGCGCCTGTTTCGCCGAGGCGGGTAACGCCGTCGCCGGCAAAGTCCAGCGAAGTGCCGCCAGCGAACAGTTCTACGGCGCATATATCAGGATCCCGCGCGGAGAGCGCGGTGAGCACCCGGTACGCGTTGGCGCCGCGCGTGGCGAGTATGGCTCGTACGTCATTCTCTGCGGCGTATTTGAGGGAGGCTTCTTTTTCAGCGTAGTACGTCAGCGTAAAATCCAGGCCCGCTCCAAGCGCGGCGCGGACGTTCGCGGTGGTGGGGGTCTCGACAGCCCGGATGGCTATCAGCCCGAGCGTGATCGTGGGAGGCGCGGCGGCCATTACCGCCACCACGACAAACGCCGCGATGACGCGGGCCTTGAGTCGGTACCCCCACGCCTTGCGTTTGTAGTCGCCGGCGAACCTGATACTGGCGACCACCAGCACGATGAGCAGTACTGTGGGGGTAACGGCGAGCAGGGCCGCCGTTGCGCCCGATGTTACGTCGGGGAAGCCTTCGCTGTTGCGCATTGCGCTGATGACGAAGGTGAAGGATCCGGCGAGGACTATAGTGTAGATAATCGCCACCACGACCAGGTCGGTTGCGCGGCGCGATGTCAGGCCGCGGCTTGGCATCACTCCTCTTCGAAACGTGTCAGGAAAAGCCGCTCGATGGCGTCCACCGCGTCGGTCTCGTCCTCGCCGTCGGCTATGATCCGGATTTCCGTCCCAAAACCGGCTCCAAGCGTGATGATGCCCATGATGCTCTTGGCGTTTATGGTGTCATCGCCCTTCTGGAGCGATACCTTGCTCGCAAATTTACCGGCCGTCTGCACGATCAGCGCGGCGGGCCTCGCGTGGATGCCTGCCCTGTTTTTAATGACGGTCGTCTTCTCTACCATGAGGATTCTCCGATCCTGAGGGTTCTATATTGAGTCATCCCTGCCGAAGTATACGGCGCGCGCGCTCTCGCTCTCAAGCCATCTCAGTATATTCTGGTTAAATTCTTTTGCGGAATGATACCCCATTTTTTTCAGCCGCTCGTTCATGGCTGCCGTTTCAACGATAATCGGGATGTTTCTGCCGGGTTTCACCGGAATATCAAGCTGGGGAACCTGCACACCAAGGATATCCATCGTCTTCTCGTCGGTGCCTATGCGATCGTAGACCTTGGACGAGTCCCACTCTTCGAGTGAGCAGATGAGCTGAACCTGCTTCTTGTCGCGTATGGCGCCAACGCCAAACAGGTGCGTTACGTTGATGATGCCAAGCCCGCGTATCTCCATGTGATGGCCTATTACCTTGTTGGCACCAGAACCCATCAGGATGTTGCCGCTGACGCAGCGAATCTCGACCACGTCGTCGGCCACCAGCCGGTGGCCACGTTCTATGAGTTCCAGCGCTGTCTCGCTCTTGCCTACCCCGGATTCACCCACGAGCAGTATGCCGATTCCGTACACCTCGACGAGAACGCCGTGAACGCTCGTCTTGGGGGCAAACACGTTGTTGAGCACGCGCATGAGCCTGGAAGAAATCTCCGTGGAAGACAGCTCGGAGAGCAGAATGGGGCAATCCGCGGCTTCGGCCGCTTCAGCGAACATGGGAGCCGGTGGCTCTCCGTTTGAGAAGATGAAGCACGGTATGGGAAACGAGAATATCTTGGACACGCCGTCTTCGCGACCCTCGGCGGCGAGCAGGTGCAGGTAGGCAGCCTCGCCCCGGCCAATGAGCTGAATCCTCTGGTACGCGAAGCTTTCGAAGAAGCCGGAAAGCGCCAGGCCCGGCCGGTTTATGTCGGGCGAATTGATATGCCTGCCCAGACCCTTGCGCCCGCAGATGCACCGGAGTTCGAGGGCATCGTGCTCCTTGAGATCCAAATCGAGCAGGTCGAGGACCGTAAAGCGCTTCTCGTCCATATTCGGGGAGCATAAACCGATTCCAGCCGTTGCGCAATGAGCGAATCGATCATACGACGTGCAGGGCTACGAAGGTGGCGTCATCCTGAAGAGGCACTGACCCCCGGTGAGCGTCGAACGCGGCCGGCAGGACCCGCGCGATCGGTATGCCTTCTTTAAGGCTGCTGGAGACCGCGTTCCATAGTCGTTTTTCTCCAAATTCAACGCCATTGGCGTCTTCCTGCTCGGTAAGGCCATCGCTGTAAATAAACACTACATCCCCAGGCTTGAGGGACAGGATATTCATCTGGGGGGTGATGTCGGGCTCGATGCCGAGGGGCAGGTTTGTTTTAAGAGACTTGATGCGCCCGGGCGAGCCATGCCGGAATACCAGGCAGTGGGAATGCCCCATATCGGCCAGGGTGAGCTTGCGCGTGGTGCTGTTCCACGTCATGAATACGCCGGTGAGGTACTTTTCCAGGTGAAAAGCCTCCACCACGGTAGCGTTTACCGTTCTGATCAGGTGATCAAGCCCCCGTGCGTGGTCGTGCATACGCAGCATGCCGTACGCCATCGAAACGAGTACCGACGCCGAGACCCCTTTGCCCGAAATATCGCTCAGGCAGAAAAAAGACTCGTCGTCGGAATAAGCCTTGGCGTAGTACAGATCCCCGCCAATTCCCTTCGCGGATCGTGACCAGCCTTCGAAACGCCACCCTTTGCCCGACACGTCGTCATGCCCCGCGATGAGCCGCTCCTGAAGCCTGCCAGCGTGCTCTATGTCTTCTCTCGTTATCTTTGACAGATACTCTGACAGGTCCTGGGCGGAGAACAAGCCGGCGAAGCGACCGTCCTCGTATTCAAGGAGGTGCCACCCGTGATGATCCGCCCGCTGGCCTGATAGCGTTTCCTCGGCGACGCCGAACAGCTCGGCGCCGGCTGGCAGCCGTGGCGCGTCCTCCGTTATCTCGGCCACGCGCGCTTTGCCCAGTATCTCGAGGCCAAACGGCTTGCCGAGCATTTCAAAGAGCCGTGCCATCCTGACGATGCCCATGGCCCTGCCGTCTTCATCAACGACCGCGACCACGGGTATGGTTGATCGCGCGCGCAACTCCTCCGCGAGGTCTCTGACGGCCTCGTCGTACCGAATAGTCCAGTACTGCCCTGCTATCTTGAGGATAGAGGTTGTGTATACTTTCTGGGGCCTGTGTTCTACGAGTAGTGTACTCTCAGAGCGTGCGTACGACATGAGCTGAGGATACTGGCGTATAGTGCGAGCCATGTCAGAAATCTGTTCGTTTTATATAAACCTCAGCGCGTCTACGGCATCACGAACTCATGACCGCAGCGAGTAACCCCATTTTTACCCAGTACTCACGAACGTCTTACCCGAATTGGCGAACTTGTACGCGATACGTGGAGGGCCGATGGAAATGAAGCTGCGCTCCGGGGATGCCGGAGGATTCGATACCGTGTTCCTGCACGGTGATTGTGATCTGTACAGCGCTCCCAAGATGAGGAACGCCGTGGTAAAGCGTATAGATACGGGTATACGCAGGCTCAGGCTCGATTTTGAGGGGGTTTCCTACCTGGATAGCACGGGTGTCGGCGCCATTATACAGATACTCCAGGCTATGAAGGTGGTATCGGGAGACGTCGTGTTTCGGGGGCTCCACGGCGCGCCGCGGAAGGTTCTGGAGCTTTCAAACGTCATCTCCCTTATGAAGATAGAATCCGATGGTGGTGAACGATGAGCCAGCTTATTGTGCGCAAGCTTATAGTCGACGAGAGGAATGAGCTGTTCGATGCCCAGGGAATGAAATACGCCGAGTTCCCGAGTGAATACGCCCGAATCCGGGAGTTCTCGTCGGCGCTGCTCGAAGAATGCCCTGAACGCTTCCGGGAAGGTACGCTACTGGAGCAACAGGTGTCTGAAATAATTAAAAACGCGGTAAAACACGGCAACAAGAGTGATCCTGCCAAGCGGGTTCGCGTGTGGTACGACCTGCGCCGCCGGGTGCGGCTCATAGTCGAGGATGAAGGGGAGGGGTTTCTGGAACTGGACGACTGGAACGCCTTTCTGGTACGGCGGCAGACCGCCCTGCACAATCAGGATTTTGACGAATTCCTGCAACTGGCCAGCTGGAAGGGAAAGAACAGTACTCCCGACGATGGGGGCAACAGCCTTATAGCCGCGCTGGAATACTGGAATGGTGGCATGGTGTTCAACGCGGCCAGGAACAAGGTCGGAGTCGTGCGCTGGTACAGCAACGGATCGGCGTAGCCTGCAGCGACCCGTTGCCATATAGTCACGGCGCGACTATTTTTTATCCTGCACCTTTGATTTTTCCTTGTTGATTTTTTGCTCCAGAACGTCCATCAGCTTGTCAATACCAGCGGTAAGATCGAAGTCCGTCTCCTGCACGTGAGCGGTAGCTCCCCAGCGGAAGTTGATGGTGCACTCGCACTTGAACTGCTTTTCCTTGGTGAAGGCGAACAAGAGGTCGACTATAAGGTCTTTTGCGTACGAAATGCGTTCTAGCTTTTTGTCCAGGTACGACCTGTTTGCTTCCCCCAGATCGAAGTGCACGGAACGGACATCAATGGTCATGCAAGCCTCCTTGTAGCCGGGTGGTCCGGCTGGTTGCGTTCAGCCGTGCTTTCGGCCGAACGATGATTCCATGTTCAGTTCTCCACGGTACTTGGCTACGGTCCTCCTCGCGAGTTTGATACCCTTGCGGGCCAGTATGTCGGTGATGTCCTGGTCTGACATCGCGTTGGTCTCGTTCTCGATAATTTCTTTTATCACCTGTTTGACACCGCTCTTTGAGAAGCGCGACCCGCCGCTGCCCGAGCCAGAAATGCTGTTGGTAAAGAAGTAGCGCAGCTCGAAGATGCCCCAGTCGGTTTGCACGTATTTTTTGCCGGCTATGCGCGAGATGGTTGTCTCGTGTACCCCAACCTCGCTGGCGATGTCCTTGAGCGTCAGAGGCGCCAGGTATTTGGGCCCCCGCGCGAAGAATGGCCGTTGAAACTCGACGATGGACCGCACGACCTTGAGCAGCGTCCGGTTTCTCTGCTGGATGCTCTGGATGAACCAGCGCGCCCTGCGGATGTTGTCCTTGACGAATACAGACGTCTCCTTGTCGTGCTTCTCGCTGGACAGCCTGTCGAAAAACGGGTTGATGCCTATAACAGGAATTTCCTCGTCGTTTATTACGATGACGAATTCACCTTCCTTGAGCTTTACCTGCACGTCCGGTGTAACGTACCTGGTTTCTTCGGCCGAGTACTGGCGGCCAGGGAAGGGATTGAGGGCCTTGATGAAGGACAGCGCGGCGTCCATCTCGTCGTCTGTCATCCGCAGGCGCTTCTGAATTTCCTGGTGCTTGCCGTGTTCAAGCAGTTCTATGTGGTCGCGGACTATCTCGAGCGCGAAAGGCGCGGCGTCTGGTAGTGCCATGGTCTGCACGACGAGTGATTCGCGGAAGTCCCGTACGCAGACGCCTACGGGTTCGAGGCCGCGGACTATCGCCATTACCTGGTCTATGGTTTCTGTAGACGAGCCACGGCACAGCGTGTACGGGTCTTCCTTGTGAAAGCCGTCCGCGTCCAGGTTTTGTATGAGGCGCTCGCCTAGTTCACGCTTTGTCGACGAGATGGGCTGGAGCCTGAGCTGCCACAGCAGGTGCTCCTGCAGCGTCTCGGGGCTGGTGATGGCTCCCTCGAGAAACATGCGCTTTGAATCGGAGTCATCGTCGTTGGAACGGCTGAAGCCGGGATCCGAGCTGTTTTCAAACAGGCGCTGCGCGTCTGAATCTGAAACGCGCTCTTCTGAAATGGACTCCAGCGACATGGTCGAGCGATCTTCCACGACCTCGAGCGCTGGGTTCGCCTCTATCTCCAGCTGGATCTCGTCCTTGAGTTCCTGCAACGGCAGTGACATGAGGCGAATTGACTGGATCATCTGCGGGCTCAGCTTTTGTCGCTGTTCCTGGATGATCGATGGTCTCTGGAACTGCAACGCCGATCCTCCCGGCCGTGTCACGACTCTCGTGTACCACAGCGCTCTCAATTAATGGTATAGCATCATCTGGTAAAGTCAAGCAGCTCCAAAACCGTGAAGCCGTCACAATAATACAAAAACCGTGCCTATTTTACACGCTTTTGTAGCGATTGCACGGTATATCTCCTTGACGCTTGAAAATGAGCTTTATTATTTTACAGGAATACGAACCGCATGGCTCATGGCTGTAGCCCGACTGAGTCCCCGGTAATCAATATAGTAGAGTGAGGCTATGTCTAAACCCAGGAAACACGAAAGCGAAGAACGCGCGGAGGCTCATGACAGCGATGAACTCGCCGGTACCGCGAAAGAGCTGGCCGAAGAGCGCGCGGCACGGTCTCTCGCCGAGGAGCGCGTTGTGGCGCTTGAGGCGGAAGTTTCATCGCTGAAGGATCAATACCTGCGCAAGCTTGCTGATTACGAGAATTTCAGAAAGCGCATGTTCCGTGAAAAGGAAGACGCGGTTCAGTACGCCAACACGCAGATACTTGCGGACTTGGTGGGAGTGGTGGACAATTTTGACCGCGCCGTCCAGAGCGTAGAGACGTCAAAGGATTTTAAATCGTTGCACGACGGCGTTGACATGATACGCAAGAGCCTTCTTGGCCTGCTCGAAAGCAAGTATGGTCTGTCGCGATTCGACTCGGTGGGCGTGGCGTTTGATCCAAACGTGCACGAGGCCGTCATGAGCGAGCAGGGCGCTTGCGAAGAGCCCACCGTCGTAGAGGAATTCGTCAAAGGCTACAAGCTTCGCGATCGCATCTTGCGAAGCGCCAAGGTAAAGGTCCGCATGCCGGTTGAAGCAACCGCAGACAGCGGAGCCCCGGATCAATCAACTGAAGAAAACGCGTAAGGAGCATATCATGGGAAGGATCATAGGCATCGATTTGGGGACCACCAACAGTTGTGTGTCCGTAATGGAAGGTGGCGAGCCGCTCGTCATAGCCAATTCAGAAGGCCAGCGGACGACACCGTCCATAGTTGGCTTCACCGGCAAGGGTGAGCGCGTGGTTGGTCAGCCGGCCAAGAACCAGATGATCACCAATCCGGAAAACACCGTCTATTCAATCAAGCGCTTCATGGGTCGACGGTTCGACGAGGTTAACAGCGAGACCACTCTCGTGCCGTACAGGGTCGTCGCGCATCAGAACGACGTGCGCATCGACGCCGCGGGCAAGCAGTACAGCCCGCAGGAGATAAGCGCGTTCATACTGCAGAAAATGAAGAAGACCGCCGAGGACTACCTGGGTGAAGCGGTTACAGAAGCCGTCATTACCGTGCCAGCGTACTTCAATGACGCTCAGCGCCAGGCGACCAAGGATGCCGGCAAGATTGCGGGGCTCGAGGTCAAGCGCATCATCAACGAGCCCACAGCCGCCGCCCTCGCCTACGGGTTCAACAAGGACCAGAAAAAAGAAAAGACCATAGCGGTGTACGACCTCGGTGGTGGCACCTTTGATATTTCCATACTGGAACTGGGCGAAGGCGTTTTTGAGGTCAAGTCGACGAATGGCGACACCCATCTCGGCGGCGACGATTTCGATCGCCGTGTTATGGAGTGGCTGGTAGACGAGTTCAAGAAAGATTCGGGAATCGACCTGTCCAAAGACAGGATGGCCCTGCAGCGCCTCAAGGAAGCTGCCGAGAAAGCCAAGATTGAGCTGTCCAACGTCCAGCAGGCCGAGATAAACCTGCCGTTTATTACAGCTGACGCTTCGGGCCCCAAGCATCTGCAAAAATCGCTAACCAGATCGGCTTTTGAGAGGCTGATAGAGGACTACCTTGAGAAGTCCAAAGAGCCGTGCCGCAAGGCGATGAAGGATGCCGGTGTTACCCCCGACAAGATAGACGATGTCATTCTTGTCGGCGGCTCGACGCGCATACCGAGGGTTCAGCAGATAGTCAAGGAACTGTTTGGCAAGGATCCTTCCAAGGGCGTAAATCCCGACGAGGCCGTAGCCGTCGGCGCTGCCATCCAGGGCGGCATCCTCGGCGGCGACGTTAAAGACGTGCTACTGCTCGACGTAACACCGCTTTCTCTGGGTATAGAGACTCTCGGAGCCGTGTTTACCAGGCTCATAACGAGGAATACGACCATCCCGTGCCGCAAGAGCCAGATTTTCAGCACCGCGGCAGATGGGCAGAGCACCGTATCCATCCACGTGCTGCAAGGCGAGCGCGAGATGGCCAGCCAGAACCGCACCCTCGGCCGCTTTGACCTTGAAGGCATCCCGCCGGCTCCGCGCGGTGTTCCGCAGATAGAAGTTACCTTCGACATAGACGCCAACGGCATAGTGCACGTCTCCGCCAAGGATCTGGGCACCGGCAAGGAGCAGAAGATCCGCATCGAAGCGTCGAGCGGTTTGTCCGACACTGACATAGACAAGATGGTCAGGGAGGCCGAGGCGCACGCTGAAGAAGACAAGAGGGAACGCGAGCGCGCCGAGGCCCGCAACGAAGCCGATTCGCTCATATACACCACGGAAAAGTCGCTCAAGGACTATGGCGACAAGGTAGGCGCAGACGACAAGGCCACGATAGAAGCGGCCATCGCCGACCTCAAAAAGGCTATAGAGACGAACGAGGCGGCGCCAATCAAGGAAAAGATAGAAGCGCTCAACCAGGCTTCCTACAAGCTCGCTGAAGAAGTATACAAGCACGCCGCCCCTGGGGCAGCCGGAGCCGAAGGCCCCGCGGCCGATGGTACCGGTGCGCAGGGAACTGCGGCTGGAGAAACCGGTGGAGACAGTGGCAGCGCCAATGGCGGCGCCAATGGCGGAGCCGAGGATGCCGATTACCGCGTCGTAGACGACGAAGACAAGAAATAGCTGGTCGAAAATAAATATGGCCACGGAGGCACGGAGACACGGAGTCGAGATATTGAACTATGGGACAAGGAAGAAGGGAAGCAATTCGTCGCAGAAAAACGTTAGCTTGATTCCTCCATCTCATGTTGTTCTTTTTCGGCTGCCTCCGTCTCTCCGTGTCTCCGTGGTTCAATTAGTAAGGAAATTTACCCGTGGCTAAGCGAGATTATTACGAAGTTCTGGGGGTTCCCAAGAATGCCAGCAAAGACGATGTAAAGAAAGCCTATAGAAGGCTGGCTGTACAGAACCACCCAGACAAAAATCCTGGCGACAAGGCTGCCGAGGAGCGTTTCAAGGAAGCCACGGAGGCCTATGAGGTCATTTCTGACGACCAAAAACGCGCCGCGTACGACCAGTTTGGCTTTGCTGGCGTAGACGGCATGGGTGGCCAGGGCGGCGCCCAGGACTTCACGAACATCTATCGTGACTTTGAGGATATTTTCGGGGGTTTTGGGGACTTCTCGAGCATATTCGACAACCTCTTTGGCGGTAGCGGCCGATCGGGTGGCGGCAGGCGTCGAGGTGAGCCGCCGCGGGGCGCCAACCTGCGCTATGATATGGAGCTGAGCTTCGAGCAGGCCGTCTTCGGTACGACGATGGAGATAGCGTACAGCCATGACGAGGCGTGTCCGGTATGCAACGGGTCTGGATCGGAAGCTGGTGGCGGGCGCAAGGTCTGCCCAACCTGCCAGGGCTCTGGCCAGGTACGGCGCAGTTCCGGATTCTTTTCCATAGCCAGCCCCTGCCCCACCTGCGGTGGAGAAGGGCACATCATAGACAAGCCGTGTCGGTCGTGTGGTGGCTCTGGCCTGCTCAAGAAAAAGCAGAAGATAAAAGTAACCATACCGCCGGGAATTGACGATGGCAAACGCCTGTCGGTACCGGGACAGGGTGATGCTGGTCCCAACGGCGGCAGGCCTGGCGATCTGTACGTATTCATCCACGTCAAGCCGCACGAGTTCTTCGAACGCGACGGCTACGACCTGTACTGCGCGGTGCCCGTTTCAATCATGAAAGCGACCCTGGGCGGAGAAATAACCGTACCCACCATAGACGGCAAAAAGGTCAAGGTAACCGTGCCGCAGGCTTCCCAGCACGGCAAAATGCTCCGGCTGCGAGAAGAAGGGGTGCCGGGAGCCAACGGCAGCGCCCGGCGCGGAGATATGTACATCAAGCTTATGGTGCAAGTACCTCAGAAGCTGTCGCGCAAGGGCAAAGAACTACTGGAAGAGCTTCAGCGTGTCGAGGGTGATACTGACACTCCCCGGCCGATAAAGCTTTCAGATCTCAAGTAGCCATACTGCTCGTCAGGGCAGTATGGACACTACCTGGTAACCGGCTTTCTCTACCGCGCCGCGCAGGGTGTTGGCGTCGATGCCGTCGCCTTCGACGACGGCTTTGCCGTCTATCAGCGCTACCTTCACGCTCGTAACACCGGGAGCCGACGCCATGGCGGTCTGTACGCGCATGGCGCAGCTGCCGCAGCTCATACCCTCTATGGTAACTATCTTCTTCATCGGCAGTAGTCTCCTCAGTATCCCGCCAGGGCAGTCCTGGCGGCGGCCAGGGCTTTGTCGTAGTCGGGTTCCTGCGCAATTTCTGGCACCTGCTCGGTGTACACTATCTTTCCTGAAGCATCGGCGACGATTATTGCCCGCGACAGCAAGCCCGCCATGGGTCCATCGGTTATGACGACGCCATACGCTTCGCCAAACTCCCGGTTCCGTAATTCAGACAGCGTTATTACTGTGTCGATGCCTTCTGCTTCGCAGAAACGCTTCTGCGCAAACGGCAGGTCGCGGCTGATGGTGAGCACGAGCGCTCCGCCAAGCTCCTGTATCCTGGTGTTGAACGCTCTAGCGCTGGCGGCGCAGACACCCGTGTCGAGGCTGGGTACGATGTTGAGGATGAGCGTCTTGCCCTTGAAGTCAGCAAGCTTCGCGTCTGAGAGATCCGATCTCGTCAATTCAAAATCGACAAGATGGGTGCCAACGGCGGGCAGCGAGCCCGAAGTATGAATCTGGTTGCCCTTGAGCAGTATGGTTGCCATGTCTCTCTCCTTGGTTTCTAGTACGTGCATAACCCGACGGCCGATGCTGGCACCAGCGCGGGTCATTTTTCTTATTGATAATGTAATAATTTTGCCGGCGTTATAAAAGCGAATGGGAATTCAACTATAAACGGCGCACTTGCGGGCAGGTTGTCGTAGCAGTATGCTCCAGTCATGAAGAGCACGCCGTACGCCCGCCCTGTATCACGGGCGCTGCCCGATGTAGGACTGGCCACACCAAGCGTATCAAGGAGATTGCTCGCGTTTCTAGGCGTTATAGCGGGACCGTACCTGCGACTGAGCCTCGGATTTGAGCGGGTGGAGCTACGGCACGTGGAAACCTTCGTTGCCGAGGTCACGCGCGCACTGCGTGGTGAGACCAGGCTGATCGTGGCTTTCAGGCACCCCTTTGGGGATGAAGCCATGCTCGTGTCATGGGTGATGGCCCGCGGCGTGATCCGCGAGGCCAGGCGCCTTGGTGTGCGCCTGCCTGCTCGCCCTCACGCCGTGTTCGTGCACGGCTACGAAGTGCCCCGCTGGAGCGGCCCTTTCGTGCGGTGGCTACTGCCCCGGGTGGGGGCCATGCCGGTACACCACAGCAAGCTCGATTCCGATAGCCTCGCGCGCATCCGAAACGCCATAGTAGACGGGCCCTACCCGCTGGCAATCGCGCCAGAAGGCCAGGTGAGCTACACGAGCGAAGACGTACCCAGGCTGGAACAGGGAACGATGCGGCTGGGATTCCAGGCCGTTGAAAAACTATTGACCGCCGGCCGCTCAGAACACGTGCGCGTGCTGCCCTTGTCGATACACAATCGATACGGCCCGCGGGCGCTACCCGGGCTGAGGCGGCTTGTATCCCAGATCGAGTCGTTTGCTGGATTGACGGCGCCGGCAGGAACCGGGGGCGGGTTGCCGGGCCTGTCGGAGAGGATGAGTGCCTGCCTGGAGCGCGTTACCGAGCTGGCGGAGCGCCAGTACAACCTGGCGGTAGACGCCGGTCGAGCCATACACGAACGGATCCACGATATAGTAGAAGCCGCCCTCGACGCGTCCGAGCGTCTGCTCGGCCTGCCGCGGGGAGCTGGAGACGATTTAGACCGACTGTACCGCATCAGGCAGACTGGCTGGGACAGAATTTTCCTGGCACCCGGCAACAATCCTGAAGACAAGCCTCCCCTAGAGCGCGCCATCGCCGACAGGCTGGCCGGCGAGGCGTGGTACGCTCTCCGCCACATGGAACTGGCGGATTTCGCGTGGTACCTCCGCTCGACCCCACCGCCCGATGGCGCGCCACTGCATGCTATAGTGGAATACGCGCAGAACCTGTGGGATTTTGCCAACCGCCTCGCCGGTGGGGCTATCTCCGGCCGCGTCAACGTGCGCCCAAAACGCGCCATCGTGGTCGTTGCTCCGGCGCTGGATCTGACGAGCCGGCTACCCGAGCTGCATTCCGGGAGAAAAGCCGCGTACGCCGCGGCTATGAACGATCTGGAGTCATCATACAGACAGTGCATCAAGGAGATGGTACATGAATAGCAAAGAACGAACCGGCCGCCTGCCAGTGCGGACAAAGCTGGGCTTCGGCGTAGCAGACCTGGGGGGCAACCTGTTCTTCACGGCGATGGGGTTCTGGTCACTCAATTACCTGACGGATACCGTGGCGATCCCGGCCGCCGCCGCCGGTGCCGCCGTGATGATAGGCAAGCTGTGGGACGCGGTTACAGATCCGACGATGGGCTATATCTCCGACCGCACGAGAACCCGCTGGGGACGAAGGCGCCCCTACCTGCTCTTTGGCTCGATACCGTTGTTCCTGAGCATGTGGTTTTTCTTTACCAACCCGCACATAGACAACGTTGCGCTGGCGACCGTATGGGCTGCTTTCGCGCTCTGCCTGCTCAATACCGCCTACACGGTGGTCAACATTCCTTATTCGTCGCTGACCCCGGAACTCACGCAGGATTACCACGAGCGATCCAGCCTCAATGGGTACCGTTTCGGTTTCGCGGTGATAGGTACCATACTAGGTGCCGGCGCCGTTTTGCCGATTATAGGACTGTTTGAAACGAGGGACGCCGGCTTCTCGGCAGTAGGCGCACTGCTCGGCGTCGTCATGGCTGTTACCGCGCTCATCACCTTTGCGTCGGTACGGGAACCGGATCACAGCGCGACACCCAGGCCCACCGAGGGTTTCTTTGCTACGTTCCTGGCGGTGTTCAACAACAAGCCGTACGTTATCATACTGCTTACCTACGCGCTCAACCTCACCGCGCTCAATTTTGTCCAGGGTATACTCGTATACTACTTCAAGTACCTGTACAGGGACGAAGGAGCTACCACCATCGCGATGATACTGCTGCTCGTCGTGGCAATGCTGTTCATTCCGGTGTCGGTGCTCGTGTCCAGGCACATTGGCAAGAAGCGTACCTACCAGGTGTCTTTCTTCGTGCTAGCGACCGCCTGCCTGGCTATCTTCTTCCTGGGCCACGTGCTGGGTATGGGTTTCTTCCTGGCCATGATGGTGTACGCGGGCATAGGCATCGGGTTTGGTTACGTCGCACCGTGGGCCATGGTTCCGGATACCATAGAGTACGACGCCGTGCGCACCGGCAAGCGCAAGGAAGGGGCCTTCTACGGAATGTGGACGTTTACTTCCAAAGTAGGCACCTCCCTCGCCATCTTTTTAACCGGTGTTATCCTCGATCTGGCTCGCTATTCGCCAAACCTGGCAGAGCAGGCGGATTCAGCGACGCTGGCCATTCGCCTCATCGTGGGCCCCATTCCCGCGGTGGTGTTCATTGCCGCCATAATTCTCGTGCAGTTCTATCCCATAGACGAAAAGAGCTACGCGACGATGATGGCGGAGGCCGGCAAAAAAGACTGAAAACGGGCGCTTGACCTTTTGTGCATGACACTATTACTCTAGATGTCATGCAGATATCCTACCTGGATGGTTCAAGGCTCGGCCGCGGCCTGGTTGCCGGAGCCAGGCGCCTTATCGAGAGCGCCGGCTTCCTGGATCGCATCAACGTGTTCCCGGTAGCCGACGGCGATACCGGCGCCAATATGGCAGCCACCGTGGTGTCGATGTCTGGCGCCTTGTCACTTGCCGCGGTTCCGTCGATTGGCGCCGTAGCCCGTCAGGCCGCGGACGCCGCGCTAGAGGGCTCACGCGGGAACTCCGGCGCAATACTCGCCGAGTTTTTCCAGGGCCTCGCGGAGGACCTCGCCGCTGAAGCGCGCGTGGGTACCAGGCGTTTTGCGGAAGCCGTCGTGCACGCGGCGGCGGCGGCCAGGGTCGCGCTGTCATTCCCCAAGGAAGGTACCATCATAACGGTTCTGCACGACTGGGCTGCCTCCGTTCATCGCATCGCCCAGTCCAGCGACGATTTTATAGTACTGTTCAGGGAGTCGCTGAAAGCGGCCCGCGCGTCGCTGGAGCGAACCACGAACCTCCTCCCTGAATTGAAAAAAGCCGGTGTCGTGGACGCAGGGGCGATGGGATTTGTGCGCCTTGTCGAGGGCATATGCCAGTACATGCAACATGGCCATCTGAGAGACTCCATCCCAGGCACCGCTGGCGCCTTCGATGTGCCGGAGCCCGAATGGGAAGAACCCGTGTCTTCCGGTGGCCAGGCGCCGACGTACCGTTACTGTGTTGAAGCCCAAATCGCGGGGACAGAGCTCAACCCACCCGCTCTGCGCGAAGCGCTCGCGGCGCTAGGCGATTCTGTAGTCGTCGCCGGTTCGCGGACGCGCATCAAAGCGCACGTCCACAGTGACCACCCCGCCAAGGTTTTTGGCGCGATGGCCGCTTTTGGTACGGTTGAGCGACAGAAGGCCGACGATATGCGCCTGCAGCTGCTTCGGGCGGCCGCGGGACATCGACGCTGCGCCGTGGTCGTAGACTCCGCGTGCGACGTGCCCGACGCGGATTGCCTGCGCCTGGGCGTAGAGACGGTTCCCGTGCAGGTTATAGTACACGGTGAGTCGCTGATGGACGGAATAGGCCTGTCAAGCGACGACTTCGTCGAGTATCTCGCCGGCAAGCCGGAGGCTTACCCGACGACGTCCCAGCCAGGCGCCGCCTCGTTTGCGAGAAAGTACGACCTGGCGCTGGGATACGCTGACGACGCCGTATACATAGGCATATCAGAGCGGCTGTCTGGCACGCTCGAAGCGGGTAGACGGGCCGCGGCTGCATCCCGAAACGCCGCCCGGCTCCACGTGGTGGACACGCGGCAGATATCGGTAGCGGCCGGGCTCGTGGCGAGAAAAGCCGCGGAGGTAGCCGCCATGGGAGCCGGGGTGGACGAGGTGATGGCCGCGGCAGAGGCGGCGAGAAGATCGGTCAAGCTGCTGGTCGTAACGAAGAGCCTTGATGGCCTCCTGCGGAGCGGCCGCCTCAAGGGGCTCAAGGGCCTGGCTGCGCGGGCTTTGGGCATCAATCCCATTCTTACCATCAAAGCCGATGGCGCGGCTGGTACTGACGGCGTCTACTTTGGCAAGGGTAACGGCTTCAAGGCCGTGCTCAAGCGCGTCGCCTCGTACCTTGCCCCCGGCGCTGCGCTGGAAGCCATAATCGGCCATGTCGACGCGCCAAAGGAAGCCCAGGCTCTCGCCGACGAGCTGTCAAACCGCTACACCGTCGCGAGCCCTATAGGCATCACGACCATATCACCGGCCCTCGCGGCACACGCCGGCCTTGGTACCGTGGTGCTGGGCTTCCTGACGCCGGAGCCGAAGGCGTGACAGGAATCGCGGCTGCGCTGGCGCTGTCGTACCTGCTCGGCTCTTTTCCGAGCGCCATCGTCGTTGGCACCTTGTTCTTCCACCGCGACCCGCGCCGAGAAGGCTCTGGCAACTCGGGTGGCACGAACGCGTTTCGGGTGTTTGGCTGGAAAGCCGGCCTGCTCGTGTCTACTCTGGACGTAGCCAAGGGGATGGTGGCGGCTGGCGTCGTATCCCGCCTGGTGGATCCGGCCGTGCTTCCAGCCGACGGAGCCTCGCTGCTGTGCGGGATAGCGGCTGTAGTGGGGCACGTCTGGACCGTGTTCGCGGGTTTCAAGGGGGGCAAGGGCGTCGCGACAGCCGCGGGTGCCCTCCTCGTCTTCGCGCCGCTTCATTTCGCTGCCGCCCTCGTCGCCTTTGTCCTGGTGTTGCTCTCAACCGGTATCGTGTCTCTATCGTCTATGGCAGCTGCTGTAGGACTGTCCGCGTCGGTAGCCGTGGTGGCTATCGCGGGACACTACGTCTCGCCATGGCTAGCCGGTTTTGCCGCGTTCGCGACGCCGTTCATCGTGTTTACGCACCGCGCCAACATAGGCCGCCTCGTGCGCGGCCAAGAGTCGCGCTTTGAGAAGGTTGCGCTGTTGAGGCGGCTATTCAGACCCAGGCGCGGCAACTAGCAGGCCGACGCCAGAAGCGGCTCTACATACCGTAGGGGAACAGCGTTCCCTGCCTGTCACGCAAGCGCGCTTCTATGGTCCTGACGATGGCGTCGAGATCCTTGCCCTGCGCGACGAAGTCCAGTCGGTCACCTGGCACGACGAGTACCGGTGACAGATCAAACCCGTCTATCCATTCTTCGTACAGCCGGTTGAGGCCGTCCAGGTATTCATCTGGAATATCCGCCTCAAACTCCCGTCCGCGTTGCGCTATGCGCTTTCTGAGCGTGGGTACCGACGCCTTCAGGTAGACCACGAGATCGGGAGCCGGCAAGAGGCCCGTCAGCGTGCGGTACAGATCGCTATACGTTGCCCAGTCGCGCGAGCTCATCGATCCCCGCTCGAACAGGTTGCGCGCGAACACTTCGGCATCCTCGTACATGGATCTGTCCTGGACCACGGAAAATGGGTCGTCCATCAGCGCGCGGTGCGAGCGCACGCGGTGCGTCAGAAAGAACGCTTGCGACTGGAAAGCCCAGCGCTCCATGTTGGCGTAGAAGTCCTGGAGGTAGGGGTTCTCGGCTACCGGTTCGTAGTATGGCCGGTAGCCGAGGCGCTCGGCGAGGAGTCCCACGAGCGTCGATTTGCCCGCGCCTATATTGCCCGCGAGCACCACGTATTTTTTCATCGCTACTCGGTGATTCTATCCCGGGTCTCTGCGGCTTCTTCCAGCTTGGCTCTCAGCTCGACCATGCGCTGTACGTTGTCGTGGCCCAGCTCGTTGAGCGTCGCGGCCCTCGCGAGGAGGGCGTCACACGAGTCGACCATGCGGGAAGCCGCTTCGCGCATGGCCGTAGCGACCGACCTCGCCGACGCCGCGCGGGACGCGGCATCGTGGAAGGCCGCCTTCGTGTCATCGGCGGCTGCCTGTGCCGAGTCGGCCAGGGCGCCAAATCCCCGCACGGCTTCTGTCGCGCCGACGGCTCCGGCGGAAATTTCGTGCAATCGCTCCAGCAGATCTCCCAGTGCCGATGCTACGGCCTGAATCTCTTCGTTGAGCCGCGAGAAGAACTCCATGGTCTTCTGGCTGGCCAGCGATGCTCCCGCCACCGTGTTCTGCGTTTCAGTGAGTATGGCCGCGATAGATCCCGAGCCTTCCGCCGTCGTTTCCGACAACGTGCGAATCTCCTCGGCAACCACGGCGAAGCCTTTACCCGCTTCTCCGGCGTGCGCGGCCTCAATCGCAGCGTTCATGCCGAGCATGTTCGTCCGCTCGGCAACCTCGCCTATGAGCGCGTTCATCTCGTCCATCTTGCCGGTGGCTGACACGATGGCGGTGATCCCTTCGCCTATCCGCGATACTCGTTCTTCGCCATCCCGAGCGAGCTCCACGAGAGCTGCTACGGAATCCCGCCGTTCGCCGGCTGCCCGGCCCACGTCCTGTATCGATTCGAGCATCTCAGATATGGACGCCGAGGCTTCCAGCACCTTTTCAGAGTATTCTACGAGCGAACGCTTGACCCGGTTCTGCGCGTCGTCTGCCACAGATTCACCAGCTTCGGCCGAGTTGAGATCCTCTTCAAGCGAGACGATGCCAGCGGTCTCTTCGGCCGCGGCGATTCTGAGCTCCCTCGCTGATGCCGACAAGCTCTCCGCCGCGCTGGACAGCTTTGTGCCGATCCCCAAAGCCGCGGCCTGCGCCTCTGTGACAGCGGCCGCCATGCTTTCGTACTGGCGCTTGGCCGCGTCGGCTGAGCGTTCTGTTTCGGCCACCAGATCAGACTGCATGCGCACGGCCATCGCGCCAAAAATTCCACCGGCGATGATGACTACCGCGGTGGTGCCGAGCGACTGGGCCGCGAGCTCGGTAACGACGCCGCCGTCGAGGGGTAGCGTGTCGAGCGTGTACAGCGCCGCTACTGCGCCCAGGTTGAGAACCGTTATGACCACAGACTGAGCCGGTTTCGCGGCCACGAGAGCCGAAGTTACAGCGAGGAAGCCGCCAAGCGTGCCAAAAACGTAGCATTCGTAGACATTCTGGTACTGGTCAAACTTGATCGCCGCGAACATAACCGCGAAGAGCGTGTACAGGAACATTGAC
>JAFGUM010000176.1 GCA_016938515.1 Spirochaetales bacterium
ATGCGTACGTGGTAGGCGCCCTGATAGGCAGACCCATCCGCTACATGGCCAACATCGAGGGAGTGTCGAGGCTCAAGGCGTCGCTTTCCGGTTTGGTTGGAGCCTTTGGCAAGCGCAAAGGGATGCCAGACATCACCGCGCTTCGCGAGACAATCAAGTACCTTCGCGCTGGCGAACCCGTGGGGATATTTCCGGAGGGAGATCGCTCCTGGGACGGACGAACGGCTCCTATACAAGATGGCGTGGCACGGCTGGCCAAGATAGCCGGAGTTCCGCTCGTGCTCGTCCACCAGCGCGGCTCGTACCTGACGTATCCACGCTGGGCCAAAGCGCGTCGCAGCGGGCGCTGGATCATCGAGTTTAGAGTCGTAGACGCCACAACCGTCGCGGCAACGCCCCTTGACGAACTGGCTTCGCGCGTACGCGCCGGCCTTGACAACGACGACGTCGCGTGGGCTACGCGCCATGGTGTGCGATTCGAGTGCTCAGCGCCGGCCGCTGGCGCGTCCAGGGCTCTGTGGGCCTGTCCCTCATGTGGAGCGGCGGGCTCCATCGTTGACGATAACGCGACGGTACGCTGCCAGTCGTGCGGCGAAGTATGGCGCGTAGACGCCACCTGTGGGCTCAGAAATGCATCCTCCAGAACCGGAACAAGCCCAGCCGACATCCCCTCATGGATACTCTGGCAGCGTGGGTACGCCAGAGACCTCCTCGATCGTACCGCGGGGAAGGTTGTTTCACTGCGGGTTGCCGGGCTTTCGATGCTGGAACCTGAACCCGCCCGGGCGTACGGACCTGGACTGCTTTCTGTCTCCCGCACCGGCTTTGCCTTTGTTCCTGATTCAGGCGCGAACCATCTATCGTTCGAAGCGGCCAAGATAGAAGGTTTCGTAGACAATTTCAACGTGTACTGCGCGTTTACCTACGGCAAGGAACGTTGGCGGCTGGATCCGGGGTCGTCTGCGCCTCTCTTGTGGATAGACCTTGCCAACGCCGTCAGAGCGTACACCGCTGGCACCGCGGAAGAGCGGCCACAGACTGTGGTGGCATGAAAATGGTATCGGCACAAGGTTCGATGAACAAGGGCGGAACAATCATGAAAGGGAGACAGTGATGGCACACAGGACTAAAAGCGGATTGTCGGCGTTTTTCCAGTCCAGGCCGATGATGCTGTTCATGAAGTACGCGCCAACGACGCTGTCTGGCGCCGTCGTGCATGGGCTTGGGTGGCTGTACCACGCGCTGCACGATGTCGAGCGCCGGACGATTCGACGCAACATCGTCAACTTCGCCAGGCCGCTCGGCCTTCTGACGCCCTATGACCTGTTTTCCCGCGCCCGATCGGGACTGTACGAGCACTACTTCGAGAAGATGCTCGTAGCCAGCAAGTCCCGCTCGTATCTGTCGCGCTACGTTCGCAAGCGCGCGGTGTTTGAACGGGAAGCCGTGCTCGCCGAAGCGCTCAACCGCGGCAAGGGCGTGGTGATGGTTACCGCCCACTGGGGCGCCGTCGAGCTGCTGCCGGTGCTGCTGAAGCTGCGAGGCTATCCGGTGAGCGTCATCCTGGAAACGAGCACGCCCCTGTTGGCTTCTACGCTCCAGCGTCTCGCCGCTGGCAGCGACGTGGAGCTTATCATAGAAAGCGCCGGGACGGCGGTGCTCAAGGCGGCCCTCGACGCGCTCGGCCGTGGGCGAATCCTCATCACGCAGTGCGACGAAGTGGACGCGTGGCGCAGGCGTAAAAGCCGGACCATCAGGTTGTTCGACAGGGATCTGTACTTTGATCACGTCATAGACTTCATCGCCGACAAAACAGACGCGGCGGTCGTTGGCGTGTACTGCCGGCGCCTCGCTTCGCGACGCTACCGCTTTATCGCGGAGCCGATTGCGTTGAACGGCAAGGGCTCGGGAGCCGCGACAAAGTCGCTCCGCTTGTGGGAGCGCTACGTTCGGGAGACGCCGGAACAGTGGTACCAGTGGAAAAAGTGGCGGGCCATGGTTCCCGAGTCCGCGGTAGCGACAAGTGCCTCTTGACGCGCTGGCGTATTCTGGTGTACCGTTTCTCCAATGAGTAACGCGAGTTTTGTACAGTTTACGCATCTCCATCATCACGGCCACGCGTACGCGGTCGCGATGATCGTCATACCCTAGGTTCCGCAGGAACCGAACGGAACGATTCGCCGGCCGCCATGGCCGGCGTTTTCGTTTTTGGGGGCTTTCGAGCCTTGCGGAGGCGGACCCGGCAGGCAGGCCAGGTGATACACCCGGAAGGAGCGATTGAGACTATGGAAAGAAAAGCGGGAATACTCAGGCTGGCATTGCCCAAGGGTCGCATGCAGGAAAACGTTCTGCGGTTGCTGTCTGAAGCTGGCATCGACATGCGAGCCGCGGAGCGCGATTACCGGCCCTCGTCAGCCGTAGACGGGCTCGACGTCAAGGTGCTCAAACCCCAGAACATCATCGAGATGCTGGACATCGGCAGCCGCGACCTGGGATTTGCGGGTGCCGACTGGGTAGCCGAGTTGGGCGTTGACCTGATCGAGGTCATGGACACCGGGCTGGATCCTGTGCGACTCGTAGCGGCGGCCCCGGTTTCGATACTCAGCGACGGGCGCCTGCCAGAGAGGCCCCTGGTCGTGGCCAGCGAGTACGAAAACATTACCCGGCGCTGGATAGGCGAACAGGGCCTGGACGCGACATTCGTCCGTTCGTACGGGGCGACTGAGGTATTCCCGCCCGAGGATGCCGACTGCATCGTTGACAACACCGCCACCGGTTCCACGCTGCGCGCCAACGGTCTGGCTATCGTAGATGACGTAATGAGAAGCACCACGAGGCTGTACGCCAACGCCCGCGCCATGGACGATCCGGTGCGCAGAAACCGCATAGAATGGTTCGCGATGCTGTGCCAGAGCGTTATAGAGGCTCGCGGAAGGGTGATGCTCGAGGTCAACGTTGACGCCGACAGGCTCGAAGGGCTCATAGCGATACTCCCGGCCATGAAGGAGCCCACCGTCTCCAGGCTCATGGGTGACGCCGGCTACGCCGTCAAGATAGCTGCGCCGCGCGCGTCGCTGCCAAACCTCATACCCGCCATACGGGAACGCGGCGGTTCGGGCATCATCATCACCGAGCCCTGCCAGATAGTGCCATGAGCGCCTCGCACAACACCGCCACACGGCCGGCGTCAGAATCGCCGTGGATAAGCGCAACGAGCGCGTATACGCCAAGAAAGCCCGATCCGCGCATCCGGTGGTTCCTCGACGCCAACGAGTGCAGGCCGCTACCCAGCGTTGTGGCCGCTATCGCTGACGAAATTGCCGGAACCGCGGCCGGCTCGGGAGCCGGTCTAAGCCGCTACCCGTCTTTCGCCGCGCTGGAAGCTGCTATCGCCGCGCGCTGGGGAGTAGAACCAGCCCGGATAGTCGTAACGGCGGGTGGAGACGACGCCATCAGCAGGATTTGCGCCGCCAGGCTCGCTCCCGGAGCGTCCATTTTAGTACACGAACCCGCTTTTGAGATGTTTGGCGTCTACGCGCGCTCGCGCGGTGCCGAGGTTCTGGGCTTGCGCTGGCTTGACGGCGAAGCTTTTCCGCTCGAGGCTACCATACGGGAGATAGAAGGCAGAGAATCGCTCGGCATCGCGACAGTCGTATCACCGGCCAATCCTACCGGCGGTGTAGTTGGCGTAGACGAGGCTGTGGCGGTAGCCGACGCCTGTGCCCGCAGCGGCGCGGCCTTCCTGTTCGACGCCGCGTACGGCGAGTTTGCCGAAGATGATCCTACCGCGCGCCTCCTGGGCCACGGTAGCGCGTATATCATCCGGAGCTTCTCCAAGGCGTACGGTCTGGCGGGCATGAGACTCGGCTACGCCATAGCGCCTTCTGCGAATAGGGCCGCCGCGCTGAGGTCTTGCGGCATGCCGTACCCGAGCTCGACTCTGGCGGCGGTTGCCGGGCTCGCGGCCCTTGCCGATACGTCGGGTGTACAGGCTATCGTAGCGGCGGCGCGCTCGGAACGAGTGCTGCTGGCCGAACGGCTACGCGCGCTCGGAGCC
>JAFGUM010000177.1 GCA_016938515.1 Spirochaetales bacterium
CTGTCGTCTATTCTCTCCTACAAAGACGGCTCGGGAGTCGGGCTTCTCGCCGGCCTGCTCTGGTCGTTCAGACGCCTGTCGTCACTGCACGCCGCGTTGAACGACGGGCTACCGTTCGAGCAAGCCGCGCGCGGCCTCAGGATAACCAGGAGATCCGCCCTCGCCAGCTACGACGCCGCGCGACGACGCTGGCCTTCAGGAACGTGCGACAGGCTGGTAGCCTTTGGCGTGGAAATGGACGCGAGACTCCGCGCTATGGGGCAGGCCAACGAAGGGGTACTGCTGGAGCTCTTCGTCTACGCGTGCATGGTTCCAAAAGCGCCCGTACCATTTGGAAGCATCTCCTAGGAGCCAGCAGTCTGCTTCGGCTTCCAGTCTGAAAACTCAAATGACATCCTGAAGCGTTTTTTTACGAACAGTACTGATGCCTCTCCCTCTATGTTCATCGCCGAAAGTATCATGGCCTGCCCCTGGTACCCGTAGCTGAGCACAGACTTCATGTACGACACGTAAAACGGAGGGTCAGTCCACGACTGCGCGGCCTCGAGCACGTCACCGGAGCTGGAAAACGTCACGATCCCTTCTACCGGGCCGCCATCGGTTTTGATGAAGTACGGCACTTCAACGCCGCCAGCGATTGCACGGACGGCCCCCCGAGTAAGCGCGGAAGCGTACTTGGGGTCGAACGGCGTTGCGTCGAATCCGGCGGGCGGCCCTCCAGAGGATGAACCATCCTGCGACCTGGGGGGCGATTTGCCGTAGCGCTTGCGCCACTCCGCGGTTACATCCTTGCCGTTCTTCTCGGCTGTGACAACGATGACCCGGGGTTGCTCACCCGACCAGTCCAGCCTCGTTTCCCCGCGCTCGTACGACTTGACCGCGCCTGATTCGTCCAGTTCTTCTATGCTGATCGTCGTGCGGGAAGCAGAATACGAATCGGCGAGCCCGTACGCCTTCGTGGCGCGTGACCACCAGGTTGTCACCTCCGCGGCTGAAGCGCCAGGAGCACCCCACGCGAATACTGGTATGGAAAACGCTAAAAATACCGATACTAGATAACGGAACATCTCGGCTCCTTACATAACAGGAACATGCATGGTACAATATAGTGATTCCAATATCCTCGCGTCTGCAATTGGCGTGTACACCTCTAGTATAGACCGGACGGAACCTATCAGCCATGCACCCTGACACTACCAAACAGCACAAGAAAAACGCCTGGGCTGTAACATCGACGAAGGACAGGCTCGCCCTGTCGCGAACGCTGCTGTCCATCATGAAGGATGGAGTCTTTTTCGCTGACCAGGACCTTCGCGTGCGCTACGCGAACCCGTCTTTTTCCAGCTATACAGATCTGGATGCTTTTGAACCCGGCCCCCCCACCCTCAACGACCTGTACTCAGAACCCATGAACGAACGCCCCCTGGCCAACGCCAGGGCCGCCCTCGAATCCGTAGGCTACTGGAGCGGCGAGCTGACGAAAAGCCGCCAGTCCGGCAAGCCGAGCGTACAGGAACTCCGTATCGCCGTAGCCAGCGACGCGTCGGCGGCTAAATCCGGCGTGGCCGGGCCACGGTACGTCGGTGTCATCCGCGACGTTACCGAGGAACGTGAAGCGCTCGAGCGTCTGGCCTGGAGCCGCCACCACGACGAACTAACAGGCCTGCCGAACCGCGCGCTGTTCTCGGCGGCCGTTGATTCGATCATAAAGCGCAGCGAGGGTACCGACGCGACGCTGGTCGTGGTAACCGCCGACCTGGATAACTTCAAGCGATACAATACAGACCACGGGCATGACTACGGCGACAGAATACTGAGGGCTGTTGGCAAGCGGGTCGCGTCTACGGTTCGGGCCGGAGACATAAGCGCGCGTACCGGCGGCGACGAGTTCAGCGTCCTGATGCCGGTGCGCGGGTGCGACGAAGCGGGAGAAGCGGCTACGCGCGTGCAATCCGCCTTCAACGAGCCGCTCGAGGTGGAGGGCAAGAGCTTCCTCATACGCGCGAGCCTGGGCGTATCGCTGTGGCCACGGGACGGAGCCAACGCCGGCGACCTTCTGGCAGCCGCCGACGTGGCGATGCAGGCGTGCAAGGACGACGCGCGCGTGTGCATACAGCACTTCAACGAAAGCCTGTACCAGAATCGACGCGGTAGAACCGGCCTCGAGGCGGACCTGCGCAGCGCCATCGACTCCGGCCTGTTGTCAGTACACTACCAGCCGGTGGTTCGCGTGGCAACGGGGCAGATAGAGAGCGTAGAAGCCCTCGTCCGCTGGGAAGACCCCATACGCGGTGATATGGCGCCAGACAACTTCATACCGCTCGCCGAGGAAACGGGCCTCATCGTCAGGCTTGGAGAAATGGTCATGCGCTCGGCGTGCAGGCAGGGCGGTGCCTGGTCCAAGGGAGACGGCCTCGCCGTCAAGGTGGCGGTAAACGTGTCACCAGTTCAGCTGGAGCGGCCAGAGTTCCCGGGCATGATAGCCGAAGTACTGGAGAGCACCGGCCTCGCCCCGGACCGCCTGATAGTCGAGATTACAGAGAGCGTGCTGCTCGAGCGGCTCGACGACGCCGCGCTGGGCCTCGCCAGGCTCAAGGCGCTGGGAGTTGCGCTGTCTGTAGACGACTTTGGCACGGGCTACTCGTCGCTGTCGTACCTCAAGAACCTGCCCATCGATATTGTCAAAATTGACAGGGAATTCGTAAAGGACATAGAGACATCCAGCCCGGCGCTCGAAATCATCAGCGGCATCATCGGCCTGGCGCACCGGATGGGACTGTCCGTCGTGGCTGAAGGCGTCGAGACAGCCGAACAGTATTACCTGCTTAAATCCATGGACTGCGACCACGCGCAGGGCTTCCTGTTCAGCCAGGCACTGCCGGCGATGGAACTGGAAGGCCGCTACCTGGCGCGGGGCGGCGGCTCACGGTATTCATCCTTCCTGTTCCGCCGCTAAACCAGACAACAGCGAAGAGGTGGCGCCGACCTCCGTTTCCGGTGTATCATGACGACAAGCTGATTACCGCCGGAAAGGACAGTCTGCCGCGTGAATACCGAGTTGGGGCGTGATGAAAAACCAAGATGACAAGCCAGCCCAACCTCAAGACGCTGCTCTACTCCTTGAAGCGCCCCCCTCCACTCCCCCCGACGACGAACTCGCCGAAGACGCCCCGTACCAGGAACAGGCTGATGGAGCGACCGCGGGTCGAACCGGTGCTTCGATGTCGGAAGGCATGCGGGAGCGCTTGCGGGCGTTGGAGCGCACGGGGACGAGGCAGCCGGCAAGGCACCGTCTCGCGCTTACCGGCGCGGCCGAACTGGACGAAGCCAGGCCGCGGGAATCACGTTCGGGAACCTTCAAGCTACTGGAAGCAGTGTACCAGCGCGGCGAAACCCACTGGCTCGACCCAGAACGGGCTCTGTCCCCGCTCAAGGATATCCTGTTCAAGGAAGGCGCGCCGCTGGGTGCTGACCGGGGGATTTATTACGCGCTGACCAAACTGGCGCGAGCCGGCATTTCTCCCGCCGCCTTCGTAACGCACGTCGTGCTGCCACGGATGGGCAACGACTACAACTGGCGGCAGTGGCGGTCGCGCCACTTCTGGGTGCTCGGCTCTGTGGCCGACATGCTCATCGAGCTTCGCTCGGCGGCACCCTGGAACAGCTCGCATCTCGGTTCCAGCCACGTCTTGGCGGACGTAGCGCTGTGCAAGTACGTTGGACGGCCGCTGGCACGGGTGCCTTCCGAACGGCTCGCCTCACAGGAAGAATACCTGGCAGCCTGGGCCAACGCCTGGCGGGGTTTCGCTTTTACCAGCAACGGTTTTCTTGAGTTCATGCGCCGCACCGTTCTACCCTGTCTGTACAGGCTGTCTGGTCGTATAGACCCGGAGCAACTCGCGCCCATAGCCCGATCACTGGCCGCCCTCGAGCGCACCCTCGGGCGGCGCATGGCGGCCATGTCCCCGGAGGCCGCGGAGCTGTTTCTGGCGTCAGCGGGCCTGTCCGACTCATTCGAAGCGCGCATCGAGAAGCGCGCGGCCTCCGGCGCTGGTGCCTACGCCCTGGCGCTTGAACTGCGCGGCTACGCGGAACTAGCCTCCGAGCTGTCCGCGCTGGACGCGGGATTGGCCGTTCTGGGCAGGGCGGCGCAGCACAGCCTCGACGCTGATCCAGGCTACCTGGTAGACGCGGCAACGCTCGTGCGCGCGTTGCGCCAGGCAGAAGGCGCGTCGCTGGTCCGCTGGCACATAGACGCGCTTCCCAGAACGTCGGAACCCGCTCGCGTCGCGTTTACAGCCGAAGTCTCTCGTAATGGGGGCCTTCATCCCAACTGCCCCCACACGAGTATTCCCCTGTTCTTCGAGCGCTACAGCTTCGACGCCGAAGCCCTTGCCGCTTCGCTGGGTCTGGATCCGGTGCCGCTCCGTTTAGGTAACGGCTCGCCGCCAGACCTTCCCACGATACGCCGAGCCTGGTTCGCCGCTCATCCCGAGGGGGCCAGGTTGTTCGCGGAACTGGCCAACGCGGTGGCGTCGGGGGGTGACAGGTCGTGGACGCACGCCGATGCCGCGCGCCTCGACGAACCAGGCGCCGGCTTCCACGAGCTGGCCGTGCGCAGCCTTATCCCCGGTCTTGGAACCGGATTCTCCCTGCATTCTCTCAAGGCGCCCACGCTGTCCACCCTGCTGGACTCGTACGGCGCCGCCGCGTCAGGCAATCTAGTAGACGTGTCCATCAGGTTGCGCCTGGGCTCGACGAGCCAGGCAGGCGCGGGTGTAGACGCCGCAGGCAAGGACGCCGTCAGGGCACGGGTAGCCGTTGGCCTCATAGAGTCGGTATGGAGGGTTCTGGTGACGCGGGGCGGGGACGCCGAATGCGGAGCCGTGTTCGCCGAGCTAGGCAAAAACGCCGCCGCGGCCAGGAAACGGCTCGCCGATCTTGGTGCTCCAGGCACAGCTGGCGAGGGTAACGACGCCAAGCGCGCGGCGCTCGAATCGCGGCTGGCGCTGATGGACGCAGCGTTCGAAGCCATGAAGGACGTGCCGCCAGCGTCAAAAGACCCGCGCCGTTTCGCCCTCGCCGTTCACCTGGCGGCGTACTTCTACAAACCGGGTGATGACGCGTCGCTCGTCGCGCTCGCAGGGCTCGTGGCGCGATACGCCGCAGACCCGACGTTCTCCGCCATCGCGGCGCGGCTCGCGACAGACGTCGCCCCCGGCTTCATGGGCGTGGAACAAGCGGCGCTCGTAGCCGACGCCATCGATTCGCTGTGCGCCGCCTGCGCTGCGGATGGTTCGATCGCTGCTGCCATCAACTCGGCGGAAGGAGAACTGGCTACGGCGCTACGCGGCTCCAGCAGGCTCAAAGCCGGCGTCGCCTCCGCGGATTCGCTTGACGCGGCTCTGCGCCGCGTGTCGGCGTACCAGCGCATTACCGCCGAGACGGCCAAGTGGCGCGACATGCTGGCGAAGCTCGAAACCGCGAAACGGCCAGCCAGAAGCTTTACCCTGCGCACGTCCAGAACCCCTCTCGACGCGTACTACGGCGACATGGGAGGCATCTGCCTGTCGGCCATGCCGGAGCTCGTGCTCAGACCCGGGGTCATGGTCTGCAGGCTCTGGGACGACGACGAGGAGCGCATCAGGGGCATGTGCCTGTTCGTGTACGCGGCGGGGCCGGTACGCAGCGCGGGCATAGCCAGGTTCTGGTACGCGTTCGCGTTCAACCCGCTTCGTTCACTCATACGCGGCATGGGGTCTACAGAACTCGCGACGCTGTACCTCGGCTTCAGGACGGTAGCGGAAGAAATTTCTCGCAGGAGCGCTCTGCCCGTGTTGATACCGGGCCTGTCCGAGCGCGGTATCGTCGTTCCCGGCATCGTATCCAACGACGGTGCGTTCTCGTCACTGGTGTCCAACTACGAGCGGGCCGCGGGGTCGCCCTACGTCAACGACGCCTCGGGCTTCTCCGTGTACTACCCGCGCGCTACGTTCGCGGAAGCCCTTATCGCGGTAGACCCGCGCAAGCCGGAGAGTTATCGCGCCAGGGGCGAGCTTGAGCAGCTCGGCGCCATAACAAGGCCAGCCCGCTAGAAGCCAGAAACCCGGTTTCTGCCGTGGTGCTTGGACGCGTACAGGAACTGATCCGCGCGGTCGATGAGAGAGCCCACCGTATCGCCATCCTGCAAACCCGCGACTCCTATGCTTATCGTTACCTGCCAGGGCACCTCGGCAAACTGCGTAGAAGCGACGCCGTCGCGGATGCGGTTGGCGATGAACTGCGTTATTTCCGAGTTGGACTGAACGAGAATGACCAGAAATTCTTCGCCGCCGTACCTGGATACAACGTCGCTCGTGCGGACGATCGCCTGGATAGTCACCGCTATCGTCTTGAGAACCTCGTCTCCCACCGGGTGGCCAAGCTTGTCGTTTACCCGCTTGAAGTGGTCTATATCGAGCATCATCACGTGCAGGGGCTCTTTGTAGCGGAGCGCGCGGGAGAATAGCTGATGCGCTATCTGTTCCAGGTACCTTCTGTTGTACAGGCCGGTGAGGCCGTCACGGTAGGAGAGCTTCCAGAGCTCCTGGTTTTCAACTTCGAGCGAACGGAGGCGCTCCTCGCTGGGCAAAACGCTTCTCTTGACGACGTCTCCGCTGAACAGGGCCAGCGCGAAAGCGACGATCAGACCGCACGCCGATTCTATTTCGACGCTGCCCCGGGCCAGCACCACTACTCCCACGACTACCACGCTGGCCGCCAGAGCCGCCAGCAGACGAACCCGCGGATGATTCCACGCCATCGCCCCGTACACCGCCATGCCGGCGATGAGCAGGTACGGCTCGTAGCCGGCCAGCACGTCCAGAACGGCAAGAATCAGCGCGACAACGTAGGACGCCGTCGAGGCAAACATAGCGTTGCCAAAGACAGTGCTCACGACCGCGCGCGGTCGCCTGAACAGGGACGCGGCGCTGAGCACGATCACGCTGAGGAACAGAGCCACCGGCACCGCCACCCTGAGACCCGATGAGTACGTGAGGTGGGCGATGTCTGTAGCCAGCCAGGCTCTGCCACCCAGAAGCCCAAACACCACTGCAAGAACGAGTAGCACACCCGTTCCCGCTCCCCCGGAAGCAGCGGGGGTGGACTGTTTGTTCATTCGCTGCCCGTTCTTCCTCATAAATATAAGGTGCGACTACAAGACTAATGCACGGCGGCGTCTCCGTCCACAGCGAAGCTATCGAGGGACAGTCCCCCTCCAGCCTGATTTTATTCACGCTTGACAATAATAACGTATAGCGTTATTATCAATGATGATCCAATCATTCAAAGATGTTGATACCGAACGACTGGCGAATGGCGAACGGGTGGTGCGCTATATCAGTATAGAGGTCGTAGCTAGACGAAAATTACGTCAATTGCAGATCGCTGCTTGCCTGGATGATTTACGTATCCCACCGGGCAATCGCCTGGAAGTACTAAAGGGAGACCGTATTGGTCAGCACTCCATACGGGTGAATGACCGATACCGAATCTGTTTTCTCTGGAGAGCCGGCATGGCTTCCGAGGTGGAGCTTGTCGATTATCATTAGGAGTCAATGCATGGAAACTTTACTGCCTGTCAGCCCTGGTGAGTTGTTGAGGGAGGAATTCCTGTTACCCATGGGCATAAGCAAATACCGGCTGGCCAAGGAAATAGGGGTGCCCGCCCAGCGTATCGGCGAGATTGTAGCCGGTCGTCGTTCCATAACTGCCGATACCGACCTTAGACTATGCCGCTACTTCGGCTTGTCCAATGGCTACTGGCTCCGGGCTCAGGCTGCGTACGATACCGAAATAGCCGCCCCCGCCCTGGCCACGGTCCTTGCCGGCATCAAACCCTGGAAAGCTCAGCACTAGGAGACTGTCCTCCGAAATCAGAAAGCTCGAATATCTCCTAGTAGGGGCCTGTCCCCCAGAGCCAGGCAGGTATGGCTCGGCATCAGGAGCCTGACCCAGAGCGGGGTTGGCCCAATAACATGACTCTGACCGTTCCGATGAACAGCCAGGCCTCCCCAGGGCCAGTCTTCCGCCCTGGCCCTAAGCCCGGCGCGGACTGGATTGTTGTCCACATAGGCCATGGTATTAGCCAGATCGGCCAGACCATTGATCGGCCTGGAGAAATAACGGGCACCCCAAAACCGTCCCCAGGTTCCATACATGCTGTTAAACCTCATGGTATACACACCCAGCAGGAATTTCATGATCCCGCTCAAGGTGGTTTCACCCACCGGACGTAGAATGAGGTGGATATGGTTCTCCATGACCACAAAATCCAGAATTTCACAGGTATGCCGCAGGCGGAGCCGGACGAGCTGGTCCAGGAATAGTTCCTTTGCCACCGACGAGCGCAGGAGCATCTCCTTGTGATTTACCCGGGAAGTCACATGATAGAACACACCCGGCTGGATGATTCTGGCTGTACGCATTCCCACAGTACGCCGCCAGAAGCAACGCCGCCTGCGACCTGGAAGAAAAATCGCTCGCCGGGAAAGGGACTGTCCCCGTTCGGGACCTGTCCCGTGGTGGGGACTGTCCCTCGAAAGCCGTTACATCA